>JAZGDP010000032.1:0-2500 GCA_036477885.1 Dehalococcoidia bacterium | reverse complement strand
CAGCCTTCGAGGAAGCCTATCATCAAGGCATTAAGGATGCCAACGACTTCCATAAGGTCTATGAAAAGCCCATAACGTGGAAGCTACCCCCCTCCCCACCCCCGGGTATGGAGTTCACGCCGAGAGACATTGGTTCCTGGCCCTAAAGGGGAGGGCCGATTAGAGCAACCTAAACAAGCCTCTTTTTTAGAAGGCGGGCCGCTAGCTCAGGTGGTTAGAGCGCCACTCTGATAAAGTGGAGGTCGATGGTTCGAGTCCATCGCGGCCCACTTTAATTTAGCTTTCTCCCCTGCTGGGGATGTAATTTCATATCGCTTCATTCCCATCTCCCTTCAGCCTCCCTACCACATAAAGAGATCTTTAAAACCTCAACGCACCCTCTAACCCAGCCCCTGCCGGCAGCCTTCTTGACCTCAGTTTGTGACAAATATACAATAAGATAGCTCCTGGCTCAGCGTGTCTAGGGTTGGGGCGTCCTTCAAAGGAGGTGGAAAGGGCAAAGAGTGCTATGTTAGCGTCATCGACCGCCGCGACTACCCTTGGAGATTAAAAGAGGATAACATCCAAAAAAAGTGAGGGTTCCAAGAATATTTAAGGAGTAAGACCAATGAATGTCATGGATTCATTACAACCCAGGTTAGATGCGGGAGGCGTCGTCATTTTGGACGGCGCCATGGGCACGGAGATTCAGCGCCGGGGAATAAAGTCCCTCAACCCAGAGACCTGGTCCACCGAGGGCCTTCTGGGAAACCCTTCTGCAGTGCGAACCATCCATGAGGACTATATCAAGGCTGGTGCCGAGATTATAACCGCCAATACCTTCTCCACCGGTCGGAGTGCCTTGGAGGCGGGGGGGTTAGAGGGACGGACCGCCGAGCTGAACATGCTGGCAGTAAAGCTGGCCCAAGAAGCCCGGGACAAGGTCGCCGTCGATCAAGGGGTATGGATTGCTGGCTCTATGACTGCCATGCAGCCCTGGCTCTATCCGGAGATACCGGTGCCCCCGGAGAAGACTCGATACCAGTACCAGGAGCAGGCCGAACTCCTGGCTAAAGCTGGAGTCGACCTGATATTCATAGAGATGATGATCCGAATCAGTGATACCAAGGCCGCTCTAGAGGCAGCTCTGGCTACTGGTCTTCCTACTTGGGTCGGCCTCTCCTGCGAAAGGGGTCAGGATAGGCTCTACCTTGGCCTGCACGGCCGCCACGGTCAGGAGACCATTGCTCAGGCTGTAGAGGTAGTTAAGGACACCGGAGTGTCCGGAATGTTCATTATGCACACTCTGCCTAATGACACCGCCCAGGGCCTTAGGGAGCTAAAGGAGCATTGGTCTTTACCTATAGGGGTATACGCCCAAAACGGCGATCTCGATAAGGCCACTTTTGTCTCCCCCAAGTTTATGCCCGATTTCGTATCCTCTGAAGAGCCTCTGGCATTCGCCGTTGAGTGGGACTTCAACTCGATTTTATCCCCCAGGGAATATCTCGCATACGCCCAGGAGTGGGTGGGGATGGGCGCCCAGATCGTCGGAGGATGCTGTGGCACCACCCCGGAGCACATTAGAGTGCTAAAGGAGAGCCTCCCTGCCATGTTACCAACCTAAACTCCGCCCTACGGCCCTATTCCCTATAGTTGTGGTATATGCCTAGCTCGGTGCAATGCTCAGGGTTGACAAGGAGGAGAAAGCCCTTTAGACTGCTTATTGATAAGGATATAAATATATAACTATAAATATATTTATAGACCTAGGCCGATAGATGTAGATGATTACCGAAGACGGTCTTATAGAAGCGGATGAGCTTACGGGCCTTGCTACCCGAGCCATGGCCAATAAAATGGTCCAGGAGAAGGTGAGCCAGGCGGAGACGGAGAATGGGATGGTGTCCGTTGCTCTCCTGGATATAGACCGCTTCGAGGACTTCGACCATGAGCAGGGGCTTAAGGCAGGCGATGAACTACTAAAGGAGATCGCCACCTTCATAAAGGCCAACTGCCCCGATGCAGCGGGCCTGGCCAGGTATAGTCGAGACACCTTCCTGGTGATGTTCTATGGCAAGGAGCCCGAAGACGCCTTCCTAATGGCGGAAAAACTTCGTTCCCACTTCGATAACAGCCCCATCACCCTACACCTTAGGGATAAGAGTGTGCCGGTAAAGGTATCTCTCAGCAGTGGTGTAGCCTCCTTCCCTTCTCAGGCCCACGATGACCGAGACCTGCTGCGAAAGGCTCAAGGAGCGCTATTGCGGGCCAAGGAGATGGGACGGGGTCGCACCAGCTTGTGGCAGCGCACCAAAGATACCAGGATGTCCCTCAAGACCAGCTATTACGCTCAGACCCAGCTAGACCAGCTTTCGGAGATGGCAGACGAACTATCCAGGAGCGAGGCCTCTCTCCTGAGGGAAGCCTTGGATGACTTACTATGGAAATACTACAGCAAACGGGTAAGGACTATAAAGGGCTCGAGGCATTCTCAGGATGAAAAGACCTCACCTGGCAA
>JAZGDP010000031.1:0-10193 GCA_036477885.1 Dehalococcoidia bacterium | reverse complement strand
GGCCGACACCGGCTCCGCTGGCGGCTAGCAGCGTTACTATGCCGGTGTCCTCGCCGAAGGATTGAACAGTCAGGATGCTGGCCCCCTCCTTGAAGGTGGTAAATGCCTTGATTGGCGTGTTTGCCGGGGTATCCTGGGCGTATTCCGAGATCTCATAGTTCAAAACAAACTCAAAGACAAACTCATCCGTACTGGCGGCGGTGACTGACATAGTCACGGTAATCACAAATGTGGAGCTGTCCGTTGGGGCAGCTTCCACGGCACTCGAAAGAGTTTGCACGTCTTCCGTAGCCGAACCCAAGAGAACAGCGCTGTCGATAATAAAGTCGTCAACGTCTAAGGTTCCGTCTGGCGTTCCACCGTTACCAATCTCACTGTCCGCTATAAACGTGCCTGCCGGAGGGCTCACCGAGACGGAAATAGTAGTACCCCCAGTCCCTACTACACTATCGGTACGAATAGTCTCGGTTACTTCCTTCTCGCCTTGAAGAATATACGTAGTCTTGTCGCTAAGGTCCTTACTATTATCGGCTGTCAGGGTACCCTTCCTAGCCACGGCTGTCCGGGTGACATTTACGTCCGCATCGTCGACAGTCACAGCGATTATATTAGCGTCAGCATCATCAAATACCGCTTCGCTGAAGCCACCGTAGGAGGTTTCGTCCAGGGTAATAGTCCCTGCTACTGCGGGGTTACCCATTGCCACCGAAGCTGGGAAGACAGCCACTAATGAGGCTACCAGCGCCAGGACGGCAACAATGGCTATAAATTTTCCTTTTTTACTCATTTTCTACCCCCTTTCGTAATTTCATTTCCATATTCATCGAACTAAAAGGCTTATCCATAAAATCGTAAAAAATAACAAAGCCATCTGGAATATGCCTATGCTCGTTTTGTGTCATATACACCACCTTTCGAATAGCTCGATAAACTCACTACATGGGTTGAAAAAACTGTTGATTCTGAATTTCTCTAATATATAGATTCTTCATTTAGATTCTTCGTCCGCCTGAGGCAGACTCAGAATGACCGCTGCTGTCACCCTGAGCGAAGCGAAGGGTCTGTTTTTCCTATATTAGCACCGTTGTCAATCTATAGTTCGACAGGCTCACTACCTGTGTTTTCGATAAACCATTACACGCTTGGGCTAATACTATGCACTACAAAAGCATTTGTCAAGCCCCTCGGCTTGAGCGCCTCGACTAGGCATTTCGCCTGAGACTCAGGGCCAAGGCCCCTGAAACCTGTCCTAATCAGGCCTACTATAAAGCAAGGAGCCGTCCAGGGCTCCCACCTCCATAGTAAGCCTTCGCAAAAAGCCTCCTATTAAGTTTTAAATAAGGTTCCGAAAGGCACTATATAATACAAATTCCTAGTTTGTCAATACCCTTGAGTAGGAAATTCGTTACGTTTGTACTAGCCCTATTGGTAAAATAGCATCTTTTCCAGGTATTTTAAGGCTTTTTATCCTGCGAACTGAGATGAGTTTTAAGATGAGCTCCCCAACGACAGGAAGGGAAAGGGGTTCATGCCTCTCTTTTACTGTAACGTAAGACCTGGGTTTTGGTTAGGACTGAAAAAAAGATGCTTCCTTTTAAGGGAATGCCTTTTTAGGAATAAGTCCTGTATGCTCGCCGCCAGCGCCTGCCATTTACTTCCCTCCCAAGCTCACCCCTTACGCCTCCTCTTAAAGGCAGCCCTCTTCAGGCACCTAAATTTAGATTCTTCGCCTGGCTCAGAATGACCGGTGCTGTCACCCTGCTGATGCTGCCCACCCTACCGGTGCTGTCACCCTACCGGTGCTGTCACCCTGCCGGTGCTGTCACCCTGAGCCCTTCGTTCCTCAGGATAAACTCCGCGAAGGGTCTGGTTCTCTTTCAAACCAAAGGAAGCCCGCCCCTTACGCCTTTCTTGAAGGCAGTTTTTGTTGGTCATTGACAAAAGGGAAGCCTAAGGGGGAGCACGCTGGAGGGGATGAGGCAAACCTCAAAAAGATTAGGTATCTAATTACCCGTGTTATACGTCTTTGCCGAGGTTAGCTAAAAACTCGGCGTTGCTCGCCGTTTTGGAGAGGCTCTCGAAGACCTTTTCGGTGGCCTCGGTGGAGCTCATGGAGTCGGAGTTTATCATGGAAAACATGCGCCTAAGGAGCTGGATCTGTTTGAGGGTGGGTTCATCCAGAAGGAGCTCTTCGCGGCGGGTGCCGCTGCGCTGAATATCGAAGGCTGGGAAGATGCGGCGCTCCGCCAGTTTCCTGTCCAAGTGCACCTCCATGTTACCCGTGCCCTTGAACTCCTCGTAAATCACCTCGTCCATGCGGCTGCCCGTATCTACGAGACAGGTGGCCAAAATGGTGAGGCTTCCCCCCTCTTCACACTTACGGGCCGCCCCGAAAAAGCGCTTGGGAGGATATACGGCCGCCGGGTCAACGCCGCCGGAGAGGGTTCGACCGCTGGAGGGGATGGATAGATTATAGGCTCGGGTAAGGCGAGTGATACTGTCCAGAAGGATAACCACATCGCCGCCGCCCTCCACCAGGCGTTTGGCCCGCTCTAAGGCTATTTCCGCCACCCGGGTGTGGTCCTCCACTGGCTCATCGAAGGTAGAGCTTATGACCTCCCCCTTCACCGAACGCTCCATGTCGGTGACCTCCTCGGGCCTCTCCCCAATTAGGGCCACCATCAGATGGATATCCTTGTGGTTGCTGGTGATGCCGTTGGCTATGTCTTTCAAGAGCACGGTCTTGCCTGCCTTGGGGGGCGAAACGATAAGGCCCCGCTGTCCTCTGCCTACAGGGGCAAGAAGCATCAGCAAGCGACACGAGAGGCTCCCTCCAGGCGTCTCCAGGCTGATGAGCTGGTTGGGAAAGATAGGGGTTAGGCTCTCGAAGAGGGGGCGACCTCGGGCGATCTCGGGGTCTAGACTATTGACCGCCTCCACCCGCAGCAACCCATAATACTTCTCTCCGTTCTTGGGGGGCCTCACCTGCCCCGTTACATTGTCCCCGGTGCGCAGGCCAAAGCGGCGGATCTGGGATTGGGATACATAGACATCGTTGGGGCCGGGACGAAGCCCATCGTGGCGGAGGAAGCCGTATCCATCGTCCACTACCTGCAGAACACCACCGCCAAAGACATAGCCCTGCTTCTCGGCATGGGCCTGAAGGATGCGGAAGACCAGCTCATCCTTGCGCAGGGAGCTGAGCCCAGAGATGTTCATCTCCTTGGCTATTCCCGCCAGTTCCTCTTTGGATTTGACTTCCAGATCAGCTATATTCACTGTATACTCCCAGATTTCTCAAAGCCCTTTTTTCATTTCAAAGGAAGGGTAATAGTAACGTCAAGAGGGCCTCAACTGTTTCTAAGCAATTATTGAGGTTAAAGCTAGCTCAAGGATTAGACCTTAACCAAGCGGTGCCAATCTTCTACAAATCTGGTTAGACCTATATCGGTCAAGGGATGCTTCAACATCTGCATTAAAACTTTATAGGGTATGGTAGCGATGTGAGCACCTGCCTTGGCGGCGGCCACACAATGAAGAGGATGCCGCAAACTGGCTGCGATCACCAGAGATTTAATGTTGTGCTTGGAGAAAACTTCCACCATATCGGCCACCAGCTGTATACCATCGTGACCCACGTCGTCCAGCCTCCCAACGAAGGGGCTGACATAGGTGGAACCGGCCGATGCTCCCAATAGAACCTGGTTCACCGAGAAGCATAGGGTTTGATTGATCTTTATACCCTCTTGGGATAGCACGGATATTGCCTCAAGACCGGCAGCAGTAGTGGGGATCTTGACCACTATGTTGGGTGCCCAACGGGAGATATCTCGACCTTCGGCTATCATGCCCTCAGCCTCCAGGCTCAACACCTCTGCACACACAGGGCCATCTATTATGTCGCAAATCTCCAGGACCCTGCTGCGAAAATCTACATCCCCTTCTTTGGCCACCAAGGAAGGATTAGTTGTAACCCCCTTAACCACACCAAGCTTGGAGGCCTCTCTAATCTCCTCGATGTTTGCGGTATCCAGCCAGATTTGCATCTAGGTCTCCTTAGAATTCTACCACGAGTTACAACGACTGTCCATACACCGCTGACTCCCTATCTTTTTCAGCTCAGGATAAAGGCAATGGGTGTTGACCACCCTCCCGGATAACCTTTTTTGCCTCGCCAATGAAATCCCTGAAGAAGGGGTGGGGTGCATCCGGCCCGGAGCGAAACTCGGGATGAAACTGGGTGCGCATCATGAAGGGATGGCCTTTCACCTCGACTATCTCTACCAGCGTCCCATTTGGGGACAGGCCGCTGGCTATGAGGCCACCCTTGTCCAACGCCTCGAGAAAGCGATTATTGAACTCGAAGCGATGTCTATGCCTTTCGTAAACGACTCCGTTCCCGTAAGCCTTGGCGGCAAGGGTGCCTTTCACTGGAACGCAGGGATAAACCCCCAACCTCATGGTGCCTCCCTTATCCGTTATTCCCTGCTGCTCGGGTAGGAGGTCTATCACGGGGTAATCGGTTTCCAGGTTAAATTCCGTGGAATTGGGCTCATCGGAGTTGAACACATGCCGAGCGTACTCTACCACCATGACTTGCATGCCCAAACAGAGGCCTAAGTAGGGCACTTTCCGGGTTCGGGCATATCCGGCAGTCCTGATCATGCCCTCTATACCCCGGGGTCCAAATCCGCCGGGCACTACTATGCCACAGACCAACTTCAATTTAGACTCCCAGTCATCGTTCTCCAGGTCCTCGGAGTGGATCCAACTAATCTGCACATCTCTATTGTGATACAGGCCCGCATGGTATAGAGCCTCACGGACGGATATGTAGGAATCGGCCAGCTCCACGTATTTGCCCACCACACCAATAGGAAGGGGTTCTTTAGGAGCCTTAACCCTTTCCACCAGGGCTCGCCATTCACTGAGGTCTTGGGCCCCGGCGGACACCTCCAGCTTTTCGATAATCAGGTCTCCCAACCCCTCCTCCTCCAAGATGAGGGGCACCTCATAGATGGTGGGCACCGTAGGTACCGATATTACAGCCCTACGCTCTACATCACAGAAGAGGGATATCTTGGCCTTAATATCTTCCGATACCGGTTCCTCACTGCGGCATATGATCACATCGGGTTGGATACCTATGCTGCGCAGCTCCTTTACACTGTGCTGGGTTGGTTTAGTCTTCAGCTCGCCGGTGGCGGATAAGTAGGGCAGAAGGGTGACATGAATGAAGAAAGCATTATCCCGCCCCACCTCATTACGCATCTGACGGATGGCCTCAAGGAAAGGCAAACCCTCGATGTCCCCCACCGTCCCCCCCACCTCTACGATGATCACCTCGGCTTTGGTATCGTCGGCTATGCCGTATATCCGCTCTTTTATCTCATTTGTAATGTGGGGTACTACCTGAATGGTACCTCCCAAGTAGTCGCCCCGTCTCTCCTTGGCGATAACTGAGCTATGTATGTCGCCAGCGGTTATATTGGAGGCCTTGGTGAGAGTCGCGCCGATAAATCTCTCATAATGACCCAAGTCCAGGTCCGTCTCACCGCCATCCTGGGTTACAAACACCTCACCGTGTTGGTAGGGAGACATGGTGCCAGGGTCTACATTAAGGTAGGGGTCAAGCTTTTGGGGCGCTACAGAGATGCCTCGGCTCTTTAGCAGCTTGCCAATAGAGGCCACGGTGATTCCTTTACCTATTGAACTTACTACACCGCCAGTGACAAATATGTATTTTGACATAAACCCTCTTTTTGCCTTAGAAGCTCGACAGGCCTTTCTTATATCCGTAAAGACGCATTGCTTGCACTAAGTAAAATCAACTTATATTCGACAGCTCACGTCCATAAAAGCCTCAGCAAATTAATATGAGCTAGAGTTGGATCGGCATTAAGAGAGAAGAAGTTAAGCCTGTGGTTCGGCAATCCGTCAAATGAACACGTAACACGATAGAGCATTACCAAATCTCTGTAAAGCATTATGACATCGGGTGTATCCCGTGTCAAGCCCAGATTTTAAAGGCGTTTGCTAAATTTTCTTCTATCGTCTTCCCCATCAGGAGGAGTGCCCCTAACTGAGGCATAGGGGATAGGCTGGGTGCGTAGTAAAAGGCAGGCGCTGGTGGTGAGCATACAGGGCTTATTCCTACAAAAGGCATACCTCTAAAATGGACAGTCCTTAAACAAACGTATTCATCCCTCCCACCCATCCCCGATGCCCTTTCTTCGATGGCCACAGATGTCTGGAGGCCCTCTCCTTTTTTCGCAGGAAAGAAGGGGGTTCCTATGATATCCTTGAGCGAAGCAATGCGAGGTTTGATAAAAAGTTAAGGGAGAAAACTATTGACCAGTCCGTGAAGAAAGGAGTAAAATTAAGTTTAGAAAGCATGAGACCATCTATACTGCCAGAGCTTTAGTGAGGATGCATTAACTGGGTATATTAAGGAGGGCGCTAGATGCAATCTAGTCTTATAGGAAAGATTGAGAAGGCTAAACGTTATGCGGAGGAGCCTCATCGCATAACGTTTTCTAGTTTTACCGCCGATTTTCACGGGGAGCATAACAATTACACTATAAGCTATCAGGATGGTAAATGGGGCTGCTCTTGCAATTTCTTCTCAGGTTGGGATACCTGTAGTCACACCATGGCCCTGGAGAAAATTCTGGAAGGTATGCTGCCCAAAGACACATTGGCCCTCCAAAAAGCGGCCGAGTAAATAAGCATTCTCTTTATTGTTTACTAGAAGGCTAGAGCTTCGTCTCTTGCCGCAAGCCCTAAATATATCGGCTTCCCCCGGGGCTTTTTAACTGTGACTTTAGATTTAAAGTTTTAATCTTCGAACCTCTGGAATACCAGGCAGGCGTTCTGCCCCCCAAACCCAAAGCTGTTGGAGAGCACTAGCTTTACCTCTTTAGACCGCGCCTTATTGGGCACATAGTCCAGGTCGCAAGCAGGGTCGGGGTATTCATAGTTAATGGTGGGGTGAATTGCATTCTCCAGGATAGTCTTAACACACACCACCGCCTCCATGCCCCCTGCTCCCCCCAGGGCGTGGCCTATCATGGACTTGGTGGAGCTTATGGGCACCCTGTAAGCATACTCACCGAAGAGCTTCTTTATGGCCAGAGTCTCCACGGTATCGTTGAGGGGCGTTGAGGTGCCATGGGCGTTGATATAATCCACATCGGTGGGCTCTACTCCTGCGTCCTCCAGGGCCCAGTGCATCGCTCGAACAGCGCCTGCGCCGTCCTCATCGGGCTTTACCGGGTGATAAGCATCGGAGGACACCCCATATCCCGCCACCTCAGCCAATATGGGAGCCCCTCTATCCAATGCATGCTCCAGCCGCTCCAACACGAGGATGCCCACGCCCTCGGCGGGCACGAATCCGTCCCTCTTGGCGTCGAAAGGCCGACTGGCCTTCTGCGGAGGATCGTTCCGTGTGGTCAGGGCCCGCATGACGCAGAAGCCGCCCAACCCCATCTGGCTTATGCCCGCCTCCACCCCGCCTGCTATCATCACATCCACCTCACCACGCCTTATAATCTCCAGGGCCTCGCCAATCCCTTGGGTACCGGCGGCGCAGGAGGTTATCACGGTGGAGCTGTAGCCTTTGAGACCGAATATACGGCTCACCTGAGAGGCCGCCATGTTGGGCAGAATCATGGGGAAAAAGAAGGGGTTCATCCTCATGCCTCCCCTGCTGGCCAGAACGCGGCACTCCGCCTCTATGGTAGGAAATCCACCGTTGCCGTTGCCCAACAACACTCCCATGCGCTCCGGATCCTCCTTAGAGAGGGATAATTGAGCGTTCTCGACGGCCATCTGAGTGGCGGCGACGGCAAATTGACTGAATCGGGCCATCCGTCGCGCCTCCTTCGGGCTGAGGAACTGGAGCGGATCGAAGCCCTTCACCTCCCCTGCTATGGTACAGGAGTATCCAGTAGTGTCGCAGAGAGTCATGTGGTCTATCCCTGATCTGCCCTCCATCAGGCTTCTCCAGAAGTCCTCCACCGTGTTTCCCAAGGGAGTAAGGGCCCCCATTCCGGTTACCACCACCCTCGGACGGTTGTTTGTCCCGTCTCCGTATTTCCTCTTGTCTCCCAAAACGTTCCCTTTCCTGAGAAGATTTTCCGACTATCTATTATATGACACTCTAGCAAAGCCAGGCTAATACACTCCCGGGCTAGCTTTTTAAAGGAAGCACATCGGGGCGGGAGGATGGGATGAATACGTTAATTGATAAGCTCCACTCAAAGGTGTGCTTTGGGGAAAGAGCTATTTCCCAGCACTGCTAACGCTACCTCTTCTTTCCCCCCAGTCCACCCCTTAGGCCTTCCTGAAACGCGATTTTTGTTGGTCACTGACAAAAGGCGAGTTTTTAAAGGTTTTGCTTTTCTACTTCTCTCTTAGATAATCTAATAGGGGATAACAGGCTAATACGGCGCTAGGGCTAGCTTTGTACCGGAACTACATCGCTACTAACGTTACAGCTCCACTCTCTCGCCTCGGCTACCACAAAAACGGAGCCCATGACACAGACTAGATCATCGGGGCCGGCCATGGCCATGGCCTGGGCTACTGCGGTGGACACCTCTTCAGCTGAGCGGGCAGAAATATTAAATTTAGCAAAGGCCTGAGTTATAGTAGCCGTGGGAGCGGCCCGAGGGTGGCGAGAGCGGGTGGCGATGACTATCGGCTCTAGGGGCGCCATCTCCTCTACCATCGCCTCGATATCCTTGTCCACCGAGCATCCCATTACCAGGAAGAAACGCTGGAATTTAAAGCACTGTATAAGGGCCTCTCTCAGCCTTCGAGCCGAAAAGTCGTTATGGGCGACATCCACCACCAACAGGGGCTTACGGGACAGAAGCTCCAGGCGTCCCGGCCAGTCCAAGTGGCGAAAACCCTCGATCAACCTCTCTTCAGGGATAGAAATCTTTTGAGCGTCCAGCTCCTCCAATACCGCCACCGCCGCAGTGGCGTTCTCCAGCTGGTGGTCCCCTAAAAGGGGTATATAAAGGCTATAATCGCCCTTACGTCCCTTAACTTTGAAGGACTGGCCATCAAGATCGAAATGCTCCTTGGACCACAATAGATCTCGGCCCACCTTTATAGTCGTAGCGCCTCTTTCGTGGCAAATCCGCTCCAAGAGATCCTCCACCTGGGGCACCTGAGGGGATATCACCACCCGACTTCGGGGTTTGATGATGCCCGCCTTCTCCCTTGCTATCTCCTCCAGGGTATGGCCCAACACCTGCATGTGGTCATAGCTTATGTTGGTAATAACCGCCACCAGTGGCTGCACCACGTTGGTGGCATCCAGCCTGCCCCCTATCCCCACCTCCACAACCTCAAATTCAGTCTTCCGCCGCTGGAAATACATGAAGGCCAGGGCGGTGAGAAGCTCAAAGGTGGAGAGCCTGCCATAGCTGGCACGACGGTTAAGGGAGTCCACAGTGGGAAGAACCTCCTCTACTAATCCGGCGAACTCCTCCTCGGAGATGAGGCAGCCATCTACTCTTATCCTCTCCCTAAAGGAGTGGAGGTGGGGGGAGGTGTACAGACCCGTTCTATATCCCGCGCTGGTCAGCGCCGAGGCTATCATGGCCGCCGTACTGCCCTTGCCCTTGGTGCCGGCGATATGAATAGCCCTGCAAGCCCGATGGGGATTGCCCAGGGCCTCTAGCAACTCCTCCATGCGACGCAAGTCAAACTTTTTAGGCGAGTAGAGAAACGCCGGCGACCTCTCTAAGTCGGTGAAGCCAAGAATATATTTCAGAGCAGCGGAATAGTCCATGATTTATTCTTATAGTTCGTCAGGCTCACTATAATAGTCGAAGCCAAGGAGGTGTTTTAACAGAAGTCCTTAGTCCCCCCTCACCAGCGGCGAGGAGATCTAAAACCCAATCCTATAGCCAGGGCCTCCCCCCGCCCCATACCCTTGATATAGTCGATGTTTCCTCGTAGGGGCCTGGGTTTAAAGCCAAAGCGCTTCTCCACCACATCCACATCATCTGCAATGTTGTCCAGCTTCAGCATCGCCAACTGTGTAGGAGTGACGGGCGGATGAGGCAATAGCCCGCTCATCAACCCCGCCATGGGGAGCATGAGCAAGGTAGGTACGTGCACCTTCAATCGCTTAGCTCCCAGGGTCTCCTTGATTATATTTATGATTCCATCAT
>JAZGDP010000030.1:0-14297 GCA_036477885.1 Dehalococcoidia bacterium | reverse complement strand
ATCCTGGACGAGCCCACCACGGGCCTGGACCCTCAGGCTCGCCGCAACCTGTGGGAGCTGATCCAGCAGATACACTCTCAAGGCAAGACTGTAGTCCTTACCACCCATTACATGGAGGAGGCGGAATTTTTGTGCCATCGTGTAGCCATCATGGACATGGGCCGTATCATAGCCCTGGATACCCCTCAGGGGCTAATTCATGGCCTCGATGCACCCTACAAGGTGAAGGTGGTCGCCTCTGCGCCGCTGCCTCTGAAGGAGGTGGAGGAGATGGGGTGGGGCACAGAAGATGACCTGGTGATCGATGGCACATCCTATCAGCTCCGAGTGAAGGACGCACCAAAGGCCGTCTCTGCGGTGCTGGCGTTGGCCGGAGATAGGGGCATCACCGTGGAGCACCTGGAGGTGGTGCCCGCTACCCTGGAGGATGTCTTCTTGGAGCTTACGGGAAAGGAGCTGCGGGACTAGGTCATGCTGGCCTTGCTGGTGGCCAACCTCAAGATGATGGTGAGGGACCGACAGGCCCTCTTCTGGGCCCTGGTGTTCCCGCTGATCTTCGTGGTGGTGTTTGGCCTGTTCGATGTAGGGGGCTCGGGCTCTGCAGACATAGTCATCATAGACCACGCCGATACTTCCCTCTCTCGGGGCCTCCGAGAAGCGCTGGGTGAGATTGAGTTTCTTGATATAAATGACGAGTATGCCTCTCAGGCCGAGGCTCAGGAGGCTCTGGAGGATGGTGATCTAGAGTACCTGCTGGTCATACCTGAGACACTAACGAAGTTGGACTCTGGCACAGAGCCTGCTGAGCCGGTTACGCTAACCCTCTATTACGACCAGGCCAACATTCAGGAGAATCAGCTGGTGGAGGGAGTTCTCAGGCAGTTTTTGGACGATGTGAACCTGGAGCTTGCCCAGGCGGATAGACTGTTAGACGTTGCGCCTCAGCCGGTGCAGGCCCGGGATGTGGAGTACTTCGATGTGCTGCTCATCGGCCTGGTGGGCATGGGGGTAATGTTCAACTCGGTCATGGTCATAGCGGTGAAGATAAGTGGATACCGCCAGCAACGAATATTGAAACGCATTAAGGTCACCCCTCTACCGGTGCGCAGCTATTTTATTTCGGAGGTGCTGACCCATCTGCTGCTGTCCCTGGTTCAGGCGGCCATCATACTGGCAGTGGGCGTGTTCGTATTTGGGGCGAGCATCCATGGCAACATCGGGTGGCTATTCCTCATCGTCGCCTTTACCAACATCATCTTCCTCAACATTGGATTTACCATCGCTGGCCGAACCAGCGGCCCTGCCGCCGCCTCCGGCCTGGGCAACGCCATAGTCGTCCCGATGATGTTCTTCTCGGGAACCTTCTTTCCCACCTCATCGTTGCCCTCCTTCCTGCCGGAGCTGGTCAAGGTGCTCCCATTAACGCCAATGCTGGACGCCATGCGGCAGGTCACTATCCACGCCGAGCCTATATGGCAGGCGTGGCCGGAGCTGGCCATACTGGGGGGATGGTTGGCAGCTTCTTCCTTGCTGGCTGTCAGGCTGTTCCGCTTCACTTAGGCCAGGAGGTGCGAAAATTCGTTACAGCTGGACGGCACTATCTACGATGACTACACCGAAGAGGAGAGCCAGGTATAGCAGGGAATATAGGTATAGCTGACGAGCTCGACGGACTATGGAGGACCTCAGCAGACGCCAGGCCATCACGATAAACACGCTGCCCAGCGCTATGGCCCCTGCAAAGTACAACCACCCCACCGCCTCTAGGGTGAAGAACAATATGGTGATGGTGACCAGCAGGATGGTGTAAAGCAGGATATCCCTCGCTGTGGCCGACACGCCTCTAATCACGGGCAGCATGGGGATGTTCGCTCTGGCGTAGTCGTCTTTCATTAGAAGGGACAACGCCCAGAAGTGGGGAGGCGTCCAGAAGAAGATAATGGCGAAGAGATAGAAAGCGGGAAGATCCAGGCTACCCGTTACCGCTGCCCACCCCACCAGAGGGGGTATGGCACCGGCCGCACCGCCTATGACTATGTTCTGGGTGGTGGAGCGTTTCAGCCATCGGGTGTAGACAAGAACGTACAGGGCGGTGCCGCTCATGGCCAGGAGGGCCGCCGTTAGGTTGGCTCCTACCCAGAGGGTGGCGAAAGCGATAAAGTTTAGGGCTAGACCAAAAGCCAAGGCGGCTCGAGGGCTTATTTGCCAGGCGGCCACCGGCCGTCGCCGAGTCCGCTTCATCCTCTGGTCTATATCCTGGTCCAGAGCATGATTTATGGCGCTGGCTCCCCCCGAGGCCATGGCTCCCCCTGTCAGCACCGCTAGAAGCACTCCAAGGGAGGGCATTCCCTTGGCCGCCAGAACCATCCCTCCCAGGGCGGTCAACAAGAGGAGGAGCATAATATGAGGCTTGGTCAGGCTGATATAACTGGATATAACACGTCCCAGTGAGCGAGACTGCTGTAGCTGAGCCTCATTGGGCGGAATGGCTAGAGGAAGGAGGGTTTTGGGCGGCGGCCAGGCAAGCGCTACCAACATCACCAGGCCTCCCCAGAGAACTGTGGCTAAGCTCAGGTGGAGGGCCCGCGCCGCTGCTACAAAGTCGAACCAGGGGTTGGCGGCTCCGGCCAAGACCTGGGCCACCAATACAAATACTATCAGGGCGCTAAGCCACGGGAGCAAGGGAGACCTGGGGTGGTGTCGCCACGCCAGCACAGCTACCCAGCCTACCATCACCGCTATCATTCCTGCTAGAAGTCGGTGGGTCATGTGGGTCCACTCAAGCTCTCCCGAGGGCAGAAGGCTCCCGTTGCACAAAGGCCAATCGGTGCACGCTGTCCCCGCTCCTGCTCCTACTGCATATGAGCCCGATAGGAGCACCACTAGTGTCCCCAGGGCTGCTACCAGGGTCCACCAGAACAGCGACCCCGTAAACGGCTTTATTGCTTCTGATAGTCTCCAGGTCTGGACCAGCACTATCAAAAGGAGGGCTAAAAGGGCTTGGGACACTGCCAGATGGGCAGTTACCACGGCAGGGGGAAGCTCTGTTACGACGGTGATCCCGCCCAGGATAACCTCCGCCACCAGAAAACCCAGCGCCAGGGTTACGGGAATCACTATCCTCGATTCGCTGCGATATTTCCACCACGTTACAACTCCCATGAGCACCACCAAGATACCCACCAAGCTGGCCAGCAGCCGATGGGAGTACTCGATGAGGACGTGGGACTCCAAGGGGGGGATGAGCCTGCCATGGCAAAGGGGCCAGTCCGGACAGGCCAAGCCGGAATCGGTCACCCGTACTACGCCCCCCAGGGTGATCAGGGCAAAGGTTGCCACCACCGCTGCCAGGCTTAGGTAACGAAGTCCCAGCCCCCCAGCGGGAGACAGGACGTGATCTTTCGTCTGATGTAGCTCCATGCCAGTAAATAGGTGCCAAAGGCTAAAAAGCTAGGCAAAATCCCCTTACGTGAAAATCGTAACATATGGGTTTGGATGGGTCAATACGCTCCTTAATGGCTATGTTTATTGAAGTAGTCATTCAAATCATTTATAATAGCTGGCTATGGATTGGGCTGTTATAGCCATCGTTCTCGTCGTTGCTTTTGGCGTAAATATTCCCCTGGGCAAGTGGCGCTCCTACCAAAGGAAACGCTCTGTCAAGTGGGTTCTTGCTATCCACTTGAGCGTTCCCCTCGTGGTTCCCCTACGCATTTTTTTGGGTGGGCCTTTAGCGTTGATCCCATTCATCATACTAGCAGCTATAGCGGGCCAAATGATGGGAGCTAGGTTGCCCCTGATATATCCTTTTCTCTCCCGAGCCAAGTAGCTGTGCCGCAGCTAAGCAGGTTTAGAGGCCTCTCTAGTGATGATGACCTCATGAATCTCCATCATACTGGGCCCGGAGAACATGCCTTCGGGGGTGGACTTAGAGTGGGCCTTTTGGAAAGCCTCGCTCTCGGTCCAGGCCTTGAAGGTTCCCTGGCTCTCCCAGTAGCTCAGCACCACATAATAATCGCTCCTAATGGGGCGAAGGATGTGATTTCTTATGAAGCCAGGGGCGTCCTTGATATGCCGCACACCCTCTCGAAACCGTCTTTCGAACTCCTCCCGATACTCTGGGGCCACCTGTATCCTATTGGCCACTACAATCATGCTCTTTGTCTCCCTATCTCATGGGTTTAGGAATTTTTAGGGCAGGGGCGAGGGATTAAAGGTGGAGGAAAAGTTATAAAGAGGCCTGTAGCTCCTTTATCTCCTTTTCTATCCTCTCAACGGCTATGTAGTCCTCTTCGCAGATTTTGTAACACCTCTCGGTGTAGAGCTGCGATAGTCTTCCCGCCATCTCCCCTGGCGTCTTGGCTACTTGAAGCAACTCCTTGACCTTATATTTCTCCGGCAGATGCTTGCCCAGGCCCTCCATCTCTATGGTCGTTTCCTCAATGAAATGCTCGTCTTGACCCTCTATTGCATACCTCAATTTCCCCACCAGTTTAGCTAGCTCACCCAGCCTATCCTTTTCGCTCATAAAGATATACAGTACCTCGCTCACATCCGTTGCCGCCTCTTCCTCCTCCAGTATGGGTTGAGGCCGTTCCTTATACAGCTTGAAGTAGGACTGAGCGGCCTCGGAGGCCATGAATAGGGCCCTTTCCGTATCGGAGGCATCTAAGGTGCCGGCAAAGATGAGGTCGTCATCCCGCCATTCGGCCAACTTCTTTAGGTAGGCCTGACTCTTCACTGGCTCTGGCACCGGGGGGAGGGGGATGGATGAGATGCTTTCCATGCTGGCGAAGGCCATTTTACTGGCAAACATGGGGGGCATGTATTTAGAAAGCTCTATATTGATAGGGGGCGTTATTAGATAAGTGGCGTAGATCTTATTTTCATCGTCCGCCGCCCTGAAGTAAACCAAGGCGTGACCCTTAGGCTCCCCTGGGTCTCCCCTCTCAAACTTCATTTCCATATCTGTGACTCCGGCCCCCTCTCAACTTTGTCTACGTTATCGCCAAATTATATATAGAGAGCTACCCCCCCCCATGACCTCAAATCCAACAATGACTACATCGGCTTTTGCTTGCATCCTTCACCTCCCCTTAGTTGATATGCAAGTTGGGGGTGAGGTAATTCTCTAGCCCATAAGGATGGTAACATTTTCCTCCCCCAGGGACAATGATTCTTTCGGTTGAGGCTCCTGTTTTTCTTGCATCGGAATTACTTAATTATAGCAAACCTTGCTGTGTTTGGCTTTAGAGGGGGGATACTCTCTACCATAAACTGAGCGTTTACTGAGGTGTAGCTTTAAAACTGGTATTACTGATATAATGGAGCCTTGAGGAATTTGGGGGTGACAACCGATGATCAGAACAGCCGACGTAGTGGTTATAGGGGGCGGATGTATGGGCGCCAGCACAGCCTATCATCTGGCCAGAAGAGGGGTCAAGGATGTGGCTCTCCTGGAGAAGGGATATCTGGCGTCGGGGCCTACCGGTAAGTCCTCGGGCATCATTCGTCAGCACTATCCCATAAAGGAGCTGGTCATTACCTCCCTAAAGTCATTGAGGGTGTTTGAGAGGTTCGATGAGATGGTGGGGGGTGATGCCGGTTTTGTAAAGACGGGTTTTCTAGTTCTGGTTCCCGAAGGCCATCAAGAGGCTGTGGAAGGCTATGTAGCTATGCAGAAGGGCCTGGGAGTCAATGTAAAGCTGCTATCCCTGGATGAGTTAAAGGAGCTGCAGCCCCAGACCAACCTGGAGGACGTGGCTGTAGCGTCCTACCACCCGGATTCGGGGTACGCCAGCACGGTGGCTACCACTAACCTCTTCGCAGCCCGGGCTCGGGAGATGGGGGCTCATGTCTACGAGGGGATCGAGGTGAAGGATATAAAGCTTGGGGGAGACGGGGTGGAAAGGGTGGTGACCGATAAGGGTGAGATATCCACCCCCGTGGTGGTAAACGCCGCTGGGGCCTGGGGTCACAAGATAGGCGGGATGGTGGGGGTGGAGTTACCTGTCAAGCCTACCCGTCACCAGCTCTGCATATTCAAGCGCCCCTACGATTTCTGGCAGCCTCAGATAACCTATGCCGACTTCCCCCTTAAATGTTATTTCAGGCCCGAGGGTAGCGATCTCTTTCTGGCTGGTGCCCTTAATGAGGTCTTCAATCACGACAAGGCCGATCCCGATAAGTATGATGAGGAGGCTGATCCCGAAACTTTATCCTGGTTTCTGTCCAGGATATGTCAGCGCTTCCCGGCGATGAAGAGGGCTTCTTATAGAGGGGGATATTCCGGCATCTATGACACCACCCCTGACGAGCAGCCTATAATAGGGCCTGTGGATGAGGTGAGGGGATTTTACTGCCTCTTAGGGTGGAGCGGCCACGGCTTTAAGCACTGTCCCGCTATGGGAGAGCTGATGGCCGAGCTCATCACTGAGGGGGAGACGACGGAGGTAAATTTGTCCATCTTTCGCCCCAGCCGATTCGCTGAGAAAAAGCTTCTCAAGGCCACGGCTATTTAGTATTCTTGCTCCTCAGGAAATTCAGCGTAACATCGCCGCCCTACAAGGATGAAGTCATCCAAAGTCTTAGGTTAGTCCTTAAACTCTGGCATCACCTTGGTGGCGAAGGTCTCTATCTGCTCCAGCACCTGCTCTATGGGGTAAAGCCCCTGGTCAACCAAGTATCCGAACCATTCCAATTCCCCGTCTTCATGACATCGGGCCAACGACTCTATCTGGCGTTTAACATCGTCCACCGTGCCTACCAGGGCGTACTGTTGGTCCACCAAGCGGTTGGTGGCATCTTCCTTGTCCTTGAATCTGAGGGGTTTGGGAGCGGTCTCGCCGGGGTAGCGAAAGCCCTCGGCGAAGCCAAACTGGTTGTAGTAATCGGCGTAGGTCCAGCCTAGGGACCCTGTGGCCAGTTTGTAAGCCTCCTCGTATGATTTTCCGAGGTAGGCACATCGAGAGGCGCCCACGCTTTCTCCCAACTTAAGCTCCCTCCCATGCTCCGCAGCAATGTCCTGATAAACGTGGCACAGTCTCGTAAACTCGGATGGATAAGAGACCTGGATATGGGGGATGGTGCCCTCCTTAGCGGCCCACCGAATGGTGTTTTCGCTCACGGAAAAGGCGTTGAATATGGGTGGATGGGGTTGCTGATAGGGCTTGGGCACTACGCATACTCCCCTTATCACTCCCTCCTCGTCCAGCTCGCCGGGGGCGCCGTGTGTGCTGGTCCACTCTTGGGCCGGCCATCCCTTGATGCCCTCCTCGTAGGGGTAGGGGACCTCGTAGAACTGGCCTTTGTAGCTTAGGACATCCTGAGTCCATGCCGCCTTGATGATCTGGAACATCTCCTCGAAGACCATACGGTTGCGTACATCGGTGGGGGTCTCGTCGGATGCAGTTCCCAAGGCCCTGTACTTCTGTCCCAACACCGCCACCCAGCGGTCCTGATATCCCCGGGCGAATCCGGCGATAACTCGCCCCTTGGTTAGATGGTCTAGAACGGCCAGCTCCTCGGCGCAGCGTATGGGGTCCCACGAAGGCAAAACCAGGCCCAGGGGGGCGAACTTGATCTGCTTCGTCCTAGCGGCGAGGTCTGCATACCAGACCATGGGGGCTACGGAGCACTCGAATCCCTCGGAGTGGAAGTGATGCTCGGTGGTGGAGAAACAGTCGTAGCCCAACTCATCAGCCAGGATGCATATCTGCCTAGTCTGGTCTATCATTTCCTGAAATCGTTCGTTGTTGCGGGCTATGGGGCGCAGCCTCTCTCCGTCTTCGATGGTACCGGGCACTGTGGGGAGGATGAACAGTTGAAATTTCATTCCTCTTACCTCCTTCTTTATCTCATGCTTCGGGATTGAAACCGCCCTCTATTCATGGCCATTGACGTCCACCATTATCTTTCTGCGCACCATATTTATCTCCCCAGTAGTTGTGGGTTCTGGGGCTTATCATATATTTTCTGGCGATTATGTGTCAAGCGAGGTCTGTTGGAGCATCCCGTTGACTTTTCTCTCGACACGGTTGTATCATGGTTAGCTTCCAGCGCTCTATTAAATATATTCATAGCGATCCTTATAATAGATATCCCTGGCTGAGAGGAAAATCGGGTTTTTAATGCATGGGAGGGCAGTGGGGAAATCCTTTAAGAAAGGAAGTATGGCTGAGCTATTCAATGGTTATCCTAATAAGGAGGCGGAACCATGGCTTTAGAGGATATTCGCCCAGGCCTTGTGGGCGAGGTAAGTAAAAAGGTTACCAGGGCTATGGCAGTCAACAGGCCCAAGACCCCCCAGGGAGGTGTCCTATCCACCCCGGCCTTAGTGAGCCTTCTGGAGAATGCCGGCATAAAGGCTGCAGAGCGTTATCTGCCCAAGGGATATCTCACGGTGGGGTTCCATGTGGATGTACGGCATATAGCGCCTACACCGGTGGGAATGGAGATTAGAGCTAAGGCAGAGCTGACGGAGATAAATGGTAACAAGCTTACCTTTGCCGTGGAGGCCCATGATGAGGAGAAGAAGGTGGCTGTAGGCACCCATAGGCGAGCTATAATACAGGTCCCTCCCGCTAACCAGTCCCAGTAGTGCTCAGCTTCTCAGATCTCTTTGTTAATAGGAAGATGTCTTAGTCAGCTAACGCTACCCCTGTGTTCCCACCCACCCGCCCCGTAGCGCTTTTAAATATTGGGATTCTTCTTAGGAAAGGAAGCTCCCAGCCTTTTGAAGTAGACGTCGGAGGTGGGCTTCGTCGTGAGCTGCCCAGAAAATAGGCGCCACCCTGAGCCTGTAGAACCTAGAGGTAAGCAATACCTGTGGTGTCATTCTGAGTCCACCGCAGGGGGGCGAAGAATCTCATGTCGGAGACCCTTCACTCCGCTCAGGGTGACGTGTAGAGGTTGAGGAGGCGTGAGAGCACGGCCCCGCTCGCCCTTCGACAGGCTCGTTCGACTGAGCCCTTCGGCAGTGAGCTCAGGACGAAGTCAGGGTGGCAAGTAGGTGTGTCTTCTCATTCACGGTGGCGTGGTGCTATCCCATGACACGCTCAACCGAACGGAGGGTGGGATGGGAAAGCTATTTTTGTGACAGAGTCCAGGTTAAGGCTCCAGGCTCCCGCCGCCTAGTTGTCGTTGCACCCTTTCTCTACCACTGTTAGAATTCTTTAGTGAAGGAATGCGGCATAGTAAAGAGAAAAAGGTTGCGCCTCCCGTGTCTCAAGAGGATATTCTCACTGTTCTAGAGTTTGGGTGTGTAGACACGTGCGATCTGGTCTCCACCGGCTCCAATTACACCTTTCACGTTGCCCTGTCCCTGGATGGAGGCAGGCAGATTTCTGCTATCTATAAGCCTCGCCAGGGGGAGGCGCCTCTGTATGATTTCCTTCCCGGCACCCTGTATCATCGAGAATACGCCGCCTATTTAGTCTCTCAGGCACTGGGGTGGGACTTTGTTCCACCAACGGTGATTCGTGACGGGCCCCATGGAATAGGCGTAATCCAGCATTACATCGATCACGAGCCTGGCATCAACTACTTTAACCTTCGAGAGAGCCATCCCGATGAGCTCTTCCGCATGGCCGTTTTCGACTGTTTGGTGTGCAACGCCGATAGGAAGGGGGGGCACTGCATAAAAGGGAGGGACGGTAAAATTTGGAGTATAGACCATGGCCTTACCTTTCATCATGGACGCAAGATGCGCACCGTCATGTGGGATTTTTGCGACCATACTATACCTGGTGAGCTGACCCGTGACCTGCAGAGGCTGCTAGAGGGCTTTAGCCGAGGGAATGACCTTGTGGAGAGGCTGGCTGGTGTTCTTAGTCGGAGGGAGGTTGACGCTCTGCGTCAACGCTTGGAATTGATCATCAACTCGTCGGTTATTCCCATGCGGGAGCTGGCCGACCCATGGAGGTCTGTCCCCTGGCCTTTGGTCTGATACGCAGGCCTTTGGAAACCGAAAGGAGAGGCGGAGAGTTAGATATGAATGCCCAGGGCCCGGACAGCTCTTTGCTCAGGGAGCGAGAGTCTAAGGCTATAGAGTATGCTCGAGGAGCAGGACAAATCCTGCTGGACTATTTCCATAATGCCATCGAGGTGAAGTTTAAGTCCAAGGGGGAAAGAGACCCGGTTACCCTAGCTGACACCCGAGTTGAAAGCTATCTCAAGGAGTCCATTGGCAACGATTTCCCCAAGGATGCCATCCTCGGGGAGGAGGGAGAGACAGTCCCGGGAGAGGGTTCGCCCTTTGTGTGGGTGCTGGACCCCCTGGATGGAACGACCAACTTCCTCAATGGCCTGCCCCTTTTTGCCGTATCCATAGGGGTCTTGTGGAACTTTAGGCCGGTAGTAGCCAGCATCTATGTACCCACAGGCTATGATGCAAGACAAGGGGTTTACCACGCCACCTCCGAGGGAGAGGCATATTTCGATGACCAGAAGCTCTCAGTAAAGGATAACATTATACCCGATGCCGCTCGAATTTCCTCTTTTCCCTGGGGCTATAGAATGCCCAGTAAGCTTAATAAGGGAAAGGAAACAGCCTTGGGAGAGGCGAGGTCCTTGGGAAGCATAGCCCTGGAATTGGCTCTATGTACTCAGGGTGCCTTGAAGAGCGTTGTCTTCGTGAGGCCGAGGATATGGGATGTGGCCGCTGGGACGCTGTTGGTGCAGAGGGTAGGTGGTTTGGTGCTAACGCGGGGCCCACGGCGTAGGGACTGGCGTCCTTTAATAGAGTTCCAATCCACCCCCAGTCCGGGGGGAGAGCCGTTGGAAACCCTTCGCAAATGGTCGCAACCGGTGATAGCCGGGGACCCCCAACAGGTGTGGCGTCTAGCCGCTCAAGCAGGCCGACCTCTCGGGCCGCTGATGGGGCTGGCAGCTCTTCTCAGGAGACTGGTTAGGGGTAAGAAGGGTGGGTTTTGCTGACGTTAGACAATGGTCAAGGCAGCACCTCTATTGCTGAATGTCGGTCAGTGAACGGTGCCCGTTTCCCCTGATGCACATGTGACCTTCGGGGTCTATGGGGGATTTGCAAAGGATACAGAGGGGGCGCCCTGCGGCGCAAATCTCGCCTATCCGGCGCCTGAAGGACTGCATTTGGGAGGGTTTGGCCCTCAGTAGGACCGTTGGAGAGCCCTTGAAGTCCGAATCTGCTTCGTGAATTCCCATGGAGATGACCTTATTCTCCTCCTCGTAGTCTAGGGTTAGCTGACCCAGTTTGAACTCTGCAGTGGGTTCGTCCGAGGGCTCCTCCTCCGACTCGACATCCTTTTTAGCTCTCTCAGCAGTGCCTTCTTCTTGCCCCAGGTTCTTCAGCAGCCCCTCGACAGCGGTGGATAACGTCAGCAGCTCCTCCTTCTCCAGCCAGATGCGCAGCCACCGGGAGTCGTCGCTCACCTGAAGGTAAAAGGTCCTCTTGCCCGGAGCACCCCTGGCCCAGGCCCACAGCTTACTCACATAGGGAAACTCAAAACTAGGTTCAGCCATATAGAAAAAGCTATCTACGGCTGGCTATGAGGGCGGCCAGGAGGGGGACGCCTCCCGCGATACTTACTCCAATGATGATGGTTCCTATATTCCCCACCGCCGTAAATATCAGCGCCAGACTACCCCCGATTATCGAGCCTATTGTTAGCACCATCACGGGTATAAGGAAAGGAAGCACACGCTCCATAAGTAGCTATCCTCTCGAATCAGGATTTAAGTTTCATTTTATCCGTTACGGGTTTTATTCTCGTACGGTAAGGCCACGTCGGCGACGAAGCCATGGCCTATCATATAGCCCTTCTTTGTCTCGAGTCATGGTAGGAAGGCTAAAATAGTATCTCTCATTCTATTCCTTGTCGTCAAGTTTCCACACTGCTTTTGCTACTCGTTGGGTGGCCTCACCCGAGGCCACCTGCCCAAAGTGGGTAAATGGCTACTCCGAATTTCATAATGCTCTATTAAATCTCAATTTCTCAAACATCAGGTAAGGAAAGTATCCAAGGTCATGGTGTGTAAACTATGGGCTGGCCGTTGTTTATGACTCGACACTGCCTAAGAATTGGTCTAGCACTTGCAAGTAGAGTTCTAGCTCCTCGGCGTGTGACATATGCGAACTGCTCTCGAAGATTACCCATTGGGATCCAGAAATACCACGATGAATTGTCTCAGCGATGACAGGGGTTGCCTCGTCGTAGCGGCCCGAGGTCACCAGGGTCGGTACGCTGATCTCGCCAAGACGTTCCACAATATCCCAATCTTTAAGTTTACCGGTCGCATGGAACTCGCTAGGGCCCCACATGGTATTGTAGACTTCGGGGTTCTGTTCGAGCTTCTGAAAAGCGCGATTTACGTAATCTGGCCACGGATCAAGGCGGCAGACGTGGCGACGGTAGTATACCAGCATAGCCTCCTGATAGGCTACGGAGTCGGTGCTGCCAGCCTCCTCGTGCTTCAATAGCGTCTGTTGCACTTCGGGCGGAAGTGCAGTGCGTAGGCGGTTCGCTTCTGCAATCCACTGGTTAGTACTAGCAAGAGAACTGGCTAGTATAAGGCTCTCCAGCCCCGCAGGCTGCGTCAATGCGTATTCCATCGCCAGCATACCTCCCCACGACTGACCCAGGAGATGAATGCGATCCAGACCGAGGGCACGGCGAAGGACGCCTAGCTCTTCAACAAATAGGTCTATCGTCCACAACGAGGGGTCGTGGGGCTGATCCGAATTGCCGCAGCCTAGTTGGTCATAAAAAATGACGGGACGCCCAGTGGACGCCATCGCTTCCAACGACTCGAGGTAGTCGTGTGGCACACCGGGACCACCATGGAGGCACAACAGCGGTAGCTTGCCTGCATCGTCACGGTCTCCGACGATGCGATACCAGACGTTGTAACCACGGAACGAAACGAACCCTTCCTGGGGGGCGAGTTTCGTGTCCATTATCTCTCCCTTCCTAATTCTGTACTATCGAGTGTGTCTAACGACAAAGAGGGTCTTATCAGCGAGGGCAGTTCCTGTCGACGGCCTGCTTCGGATTTAGCCCCCCGCCGGTTAGGAAGAACGGAACCGTTGGTGCTAGTTTATCATGGTTAGCTAAGTCTTGTTAGTGATGGAGTTACAGTAAGCCACCCTTAACCCTCTGGGGGTTGCTCAGTGTTGTATCTGCTGGACTGGCTCCTTGTGCTCCGCCACCCGATAGATCAATTCCGCCGCTTTGATGTTATCGGGCTGGGCCTGACTCTCCTTGGAAATCTCGGCCATTTCACGCCGTCGCCCCTGGTTAGTGAAGAGCTCATCTATGGCGTCGTGCATCTCCTGTTGGGTGAAGGTGTATGGGGAAAGCCGTATGCCGTAGCCGCACTCGTGGACCCGCTGGGCGTTGTCATGCTGGTCCCAGAACAGGGACAGGAGGATCATAGGCTTGCCAAAATAGAAGGACTCGGTCACGGTGTTATTGCCGCCGTGGGTGATGACTAGGTCAACCTGAGGAAGCACCGAGGGCTGGGGCAGAAATTCCTCGCCGTAGAAGTTGTCGGGAAGCTCCATCTGTCCGGCCTGGGGCCCGAGGCTGACGATGAACCTGTGCTTGGTATTCTTGAGGGCGTTCATCAGGCGGCTCATTAGCTCGCCGTCGAAGGAACCCAAACTACCCATGCTGACGTAGATGAGAGCTCCTTCACTCCCCAACCCCTTGGGCACCTGGAAAGGAGGGTCGGTGGTCCTAACGCAGGACTCCAGGCGGTGGAAGGTGGGAGGCAGGGGACTGGCACGCTCGTAGTCCAGGGCCTTCGGGTAAAGGTAAAGGTTTAAATAGTCCGAGGGGAACATGAACTCCAGATCCTCCAGCGGCGGGCAACCGTGTTTCTGGACGAAGGCATTGAAGTCACGGTGGACTGGCTCCATTGCTCGGCGGTACTCCTGCGTAAAGGCATCCCACTGGGAGCGGTCCTGGGTCGGTAAGCCGGAGAAGGCAGGGGGAACCTTTGGATCTCGGATCTCTGCCGGGTTGCAGGAGATGATGCGGATGAAGGGCGCTCCGGAGGTATGCAAGGCAGGGAAGGCGATAACGTTGTCTTGTACAATGGCGTCGGGCTTGAGTCGGTTGAGGATCTCCTTCAGCTGGTCCTGGGCGTACAGGGAGCCTGCAATCTCCCCCTCCCAAATGGGCTTGGTCAACGTTTCGATCTGCTGGAAGGTGGTCTCCTGAAAGTGGGGAGCCGTTTCACGGATGAAATCTTTCCAGAACTGGCCTGCCTCCACCTCCCCCTCGGGCTTGGGCTCCAGGCGCACGGGTGCTACCTCGAAC
>JAZGDP010000003.1:0-5884 GCA_036477885.1 Dehalococcoidia bacterium | reverse complement strand
CTCTTTTATGGGGCTGGAGGTGAGGCGTTCCACTGCGGGGCCGGAGAGGACAGGATGGGTACAGCAGGCGTAAATCTTCTTCACCCCATGCCTTTGCAGAATCTCCACACTTCCTATCATAGTACCTGCCGTATCGATCTCTTAGTCCACCAGAAGAGCGTTCATGCCCTTTACATCGCCTATGACGTTAAGGGCCTCTGGCTGCTCGTCGTTGCCCAGGCGGCGTTTCTCTATTATGGCTATAGGAGTATTCAGTCGGGTGGCAAAGTTGCGAGCCCGCTTGGCATCGCCCACATCGGTGGCCACCACTACCAAGTTAGGGATCTTTTTCTCGGTGAAGTAGCGGCTGAGCAGATAAAGGGCGGTTAGCTCGTCCACCGGGATGTTGAAGAATCCCTGAATCTGACCAGCATGTAGGTCCATGGTCAAGAGGCGATTGGCCCCCGCCACGGTGATAAGGTCGGCGAGAAGGCGAGCGGTGATGGGTACTCGGGGCTGGTCTTTCTTATCGGTGCGGCCGTAGTTGTAATAGGTCACTACAGCGGTGATGCGCCCAGCAGAGGCGCGTTTAGCGGCGTCTATCATGATAAGGAGCTCCATCAAGCTTCTATTTACCGGGGAGGAGATGGGCTGGACTATGAAGACATCCCGCTGTCTTATGTTCTCCAGGATACGTACAAATATGTTTTCGTTGCTGAACTCGAACACCTCTGCCTTACCAAGGGGCTGATTTAAATAATCGCAAATGTCCTTGGCCAAGGCCGGATGGGCATTACCGGTAAATATCTTAAGCTCGTTGAATGTCCTCAGCGCCTCATCCATCATCGTTCACCTTCCTTCTCTATAACATTTCCAACTTCAGGGCATAGTTTTAGGCCCCAAATCTGAACCCGCTTAATTATAGCACGGGGCGGCTCTGAGGCTCAACGCAGCTTTATTCATATTTAATGAAAGAGGGGAAATGATAGCTTTGCAGGAAGGAACAATCACAGAGGAACTAACCGAGAAACGAGTGCGAGAAACTGTAAGACAGGAGATATATCGTGCCTTAAAAGAGCAGGCTAGTTTTGCTCTTGAGGCTCGTTCGGGTGGGGAGGAAGCTCGTCCTCTGGCTGTTTCTCCTGTTGTTACTCTTGTTCTGGTGGCCTTAATGGTATAATTACCCATCCGACTAGGTAAGCGAGGATGACAGGGAAAAACCCAGTTAAAAAACATACGAAGACGAAGCCAAGTCGCAATAAAGTAGGATCGACTGAGAGCATTTCACCGAACCCACCCAGAATACCCGCAAACATCTTGTTCTCTCGCGAACGGTAAAGCTTTCTCATGTTTATTCTCCTACCTGACCTTAGATAAAGCCTACCTACAGCATATTACGGCCAGGTCTTGCCGAACTCTTCGGCGCTGACCCTTCGGCCGGTGAAGGTCTTGGCAGTTTGAGCCGCCAGAAATACCGCCGAGGGGCCTACCACCTCCGGCTCCCTCCAGCCCGTCCAGTCGAAGTCCTCGGGATAGAGGTAGACGGCCGCCTCCGTTTTGATTCCCCCGGGGTCCAGGGAGTTAACCGCTATATTGTCCTGCTTCACCTCCTCGGCCAGGCCCATGGTCAGCCGTTCGAGACCAGCCTTGGTCATGCCATAAGGGGTATAGTGGACTTCCTCCTCTTCCGCGTGGGCGCTCAGAGCGGCATCCGATGTCATATTGATGATGCTGCCCTCACCCTGTTGGGCCATTGTGGGCACCACCAGCTTACAGAGAACGTAAGGAGCCCTCAGGTTAATCTTTAGGATGAGGTCCAAGCGCTTCACCGTGGTATCCGCCACCGATGAGTGGAACAGAATGCCCGCATTGTTCATCAACACGTCTATGCTCCCAAACCTATCTAAGACGACCTTTATCAGATTTTCCATGTCCTCGTCTTTGGTTAAGTCGCACTTGATAGCCGTTGCCTTGCCACCCTGGCTCACTATCTCCTCCACGGTCTTACGGATGGAGCCCGGAAGCTTACTCTGGGACTCGTCCTCCGTTCTGGCCGTAACCACCACCTGGGCCCCCTCTTTGGCATAGGCCTTGGCTATGGCCTTACCTATACCACGGCTACTGCCTGTTACTATTGCGACCTTTCCCTCTAGCTGCATAAGTTCCCCTCCTTCCTGACTTCTACCCCAAGATATCTCTCACCCATTTAGGTGTCAAGGCACAGGATAGCCATATAACGAAGCAGAGCGACTTCTAATACTAAATTCGTGCTCCTTCCGGGACAGAGTTGACCCTGCGAACCCAGCGGAAGATATCGCTGGTCGCCTGTTGGCCGCCGGCGATCAACAAGGTCACCCCCGAAACCCATTCGGCCTCACCGGAGCAGAGATAGACGGCGGCTGCCGCTATATCTTCTGGAGTTCCGACTCGGTTAATGGGAAAGTAGGACGATCGGTCCATCCGCTGTTCATCCGTCCGCAGGTAGCGCGATACCAGTTTGGTATCTATCAGGGAGGGTGCGATGGCATTCACCCGGATATTGTATGTCCCGAGTTCGATGGCAAGGGTTTGGGTAAGACTAACGAAGGCTGCCTTGGCTGATCCATACAGCCCCTCCCCCGGCGCCGGGAAGACACCGTCTATGGACACGATGTTCAGGATATTGCCACCACTCCCCTGCTCTTTCATATATTGGGCCGCTTGCAGCGATGCGAAGAAGGGCGAGCGAACATTGAGGGCGTATACTGCATCGAAGGCCTCGGGGGTTGTTTGTTCCAGGGGGCCAACGCCCTCAGGGATGCTACTGCCGCCACCAGCGTTATTGACCAGTATATCAACCCTGCCCATCCCTTGCTTTGCCTGGTGAATCAACCCCTGGGCCTGATCCAGATCGCCTATATCGGTCTGCACAACCCAAGCATGCCGGCCTAGCTGCCGGATTTCATCTGCAACAGCCTCTAGCTCACTGGTGGTGCGAGCCGCAAGTGTAACGTCCGCACCCTGCCTTGCGAAGGCCAAGGCGGTGGCACGACCAATGCCCCTTCCCGCCCCCGTGACGATTGCTTTCTTACCTTCGAATGAGAACATGCCCAAACTCCTTTCTGTGTAGTACTCCCATGGAGCCCTGTGTTGTGTCCCCAATAATACTACTAATTATCCATAGACGGGATAGGCCAATATATACAAAGCCCTGTTTGATCCCCTCAATGATTTCCGATGACCTCAAAGTCACCGCTGTTCGGATTGCTTACGTCCACAGCGAAAGGCTCTTAAACCCCTTCCCAAACGCTGGCTCATCTGATATACTCCCTTGGGCAAAATTAAAGCCCTGCAGTATAACTAAAAGAGGTATAGTATGCCGGCAATAGCGGTGGTAGGGGCCCAGTGGGGAGACGAGGGGAAGGGTAAGGTGGTGGACCTGCTGGCCGAGAAAGTAAATATGGTGGTGCGCTACTCCGGGGGGAATAACGCCGGCCACACTGTAATGAACTCCTACGGCCAATTCACACTGCACCTGGTACCCTCGGGGATATTTCATCCCCAGGTAATCTGCGTCATTGGAAACGGGGTGGTTGTAGACCCCAAAGCCCTGCTGCAAGAGCTAAAAGACCTTCAGGGGCATGGCGTGGCCAGCGACAATCTTCATATCAGCGATCGCGCCCACCTCATTATGCCCTACCACATACTCCTGGACACGCTGGAGGAGAAGGCCCGAGGAGATAGCGCCCTAGGAACTACTCAGCGAGGGGTAGGCCCAGCCTATGTAGATAAGGTGGCCCGCAGAGGCATTCGCTCAGGTGACCTACTGGATAAAGAGATCTTTCGACATCGCCTAAGTATCGCCCTGGACTACAATAACACCCTTTTGACCAAGGTATATGATGTATCGCCCCTCTCCTTAGAAGACATATTTGAGGAGTATTATCGCTACGGTGAGCAGCTAGCGTCGCATATTGAATCTACAGAGTTAATCATCCACGAGGCCCTCGCTAACGGGAAAGTCGTTCTCTTAGAGGGCGCTCAAGGCACCCTGCTGGACCCCGATTTCGGTACCTACCCCTATGTTACATCCTCCACCCCTGTGGCTGCGGGAGCCTCGGTCGGTTGTGGGATAAGTCCCTCTCAGCTCCAAGGCATCATCGGTGTATACAAGGCCTACACCACTCGGGTGGGCGAGGGACCCATGCCCACCGAGCTTCCCGACGAAACTGGAGAGCTCATCCGGGAGCGGGCCTGGGAATACGGCGCTACCACCGGGCGGCCCCGACGGTGCGGCTGGTTCGATGCTGTGTTAGGGAGGTACAGCACCCAGGTAAACGGCTTCACCTCCTTCGCCCTCACCCGCCTGGATGTGTTGGACACCCTGCCCCAGATCAAGATCTGCACCTCCTACGAGTACAACGGCGTCGTCTTGGACTACCCCCCCAGCACCGCCGATGCCCTGGAAAAATGTGAGCCCATTTACGAGGAATTGACTGGCTGGCAGAGCTCCATCAGAGACATACGTAGCTTTAAAGACCTCCCCGCCGAGGCTCGTTTCTATGTGAAACGCATAGAGGAGCTGGTGGATTGCTCGGTAAACCTCATAGCCGTGGGTCCCCAGCGAGAGGAGAGCATTCAAGTATTACCTTTCCCGTAACGAGGGAAAGAGGGCTATTCCAAAGGAGCAAGGATGAAGACCCTGGCCTTAAACCATCCAGCCCTGATGGCCCTGGACCTGGATAATACCATCCACTTCTACTGTGATATATTGGGAATGGAGCTGGTGCTGCGCCAGCCCAACCTGGACGACCCCACCTCCACTCACCTCTTCTTCCACGTGGGCAACGACAACTTTCTGGCCTTCTTCGCCCCTAACCAGAAGGGGGCCTGGGGCTCCGCATCCTCCAGGGGCCAGCTTATGCACATAGCCCTGGATGTAGATACCGAATCCTTTGACGAGGCCATGAAACGGCTTAAGGAGGAGGGCATCCAATACAGCGGCCCTATCGACCGGGGGTACGAGCGCTCCATCTACTTCCGAGACCCCAACGGTATCCTCATCGAGCTATTGACCTGGATCACTCCGCTGCCCCAAGGGGTCAGCCAGGCCGAGGTGATCAAAAGGGCCCAGCGCCTGCGGGAGGAGGAGGGGGCCCACCACATCGAGGATAGGCACATCCACCAAGCCCTAGTGGGGATGGGCCATCAATAATATGCCATCTAGTCAGACGGCACTTGGACTCTAAACATCTGCACCGAGTGAAGCTCTATCTGGGCTTACTGGACTGAATAGCGAGAGTCAATCTCGGTTATGATACGCCGCCCTTGTTCGTCTGCTGTGGGTTTTGCAACATCGATACTCGTTGGGCTCCCCTTAGCGCGTAGCATCCTCTAGCTGCACTATGAATATAGCGACCGCCGAGTACCTCTAAGTCCACTACATACCGTGGCCTTGACACTCGCCGCGCGTCTGCGGAGCGCCACCTTCAGATCTTCGGGATCCAGTTCATAGACATTGTACGCCAAACCAAGCTTTTCCAAGACGCGGATCACGACCCAGCTCGAGTCGAAGTGCCACCAGTACAGGCCGTGGCGCGCCGACCTGGGTGAAGCGTGGTGGGTGTTGTGCCCCCCTTCACCGAACCCGAGAAGCCCCACAAGCCAGTGGTTGGTACTGCGGTCCTTGGTATTGAAGGGCCGGCTTCCGTAGATATGGCACACGGAGTTGACCGACCAGGTAACGTGGTGGGCCAAAAATATCCGCACGAAGCCGCCCCATAGAAGGCCGCTCCACCCCCCTATCACAAAGGGGACTATCAAGCTCAGCCCGCACCAGAAGACGGTGGTGCGATGGATGAAGACGATGTCCGGGTCCTTTAGCAGGTCACGAGCCCAGCGCTGCGGGTCGGCCCGCTGATTCCCC
>JAZGDP010000029.1:0-3481 GCA_036477885.1 Dehalococcoidia bacterium | reverse complement strand
TGTGCCGACGCGCCCAATCGGCACTGGCGCTGCGGGGCGGTGGCAGCTCCGCTGTAACTGCAAAATGACCGGCCGCAAGAACCTGCTCTAGATGACTACGTGCCATCTCTCCCCCTAAACTTGCGCTGGTCCCTGCTGGTTACATAGTTGATCCACGCCGAGGTCTGCAACAGTCGCCAATCTATATTTGGCTGGATTTTAAGCAGTTTCTCGGTGCGGCGCAGCTTTTTGCTACGTCCGTAGGCCACACACCAGACGCAGGGCATTGTGGGGTCTACCTCGCACATACCGTCGGTGCTGCCGCCGCAGGGACCGTCTCGCATATTCTTGGGACACCGCATTGGGCACACCAGCGCCGTATATAAGAGCGCACACTGGCCACACATCCTGCATCCAAATAGAGGCCCTTTAATCAGCCTCTCAATGTTGTACACTAACCCGTACAGAGGTCCATTTAGAGGAGCTTCTGTCTTCATCAATGCCTCTTAACTCTCTTGGGTGGTACCATCGGTCTGTGCGCCTTCCTTTCAGTCCGGTCGTTTTGTGCTGTGAATATTCATCTACAACTTGGTACTAACTGGGCGGGGTTCAGCTCATCGCTGGTCTAGCGGGAGCCCGCGCCCTCGCCCGCTGGATGATTTCGTCGATGGTCTTTCTTGCCTGCTCGGGAATGGGCTTGGGCTGGTGAGTCCGCATAATCTCTTGTAGCCTCTCTCTGACACGCTCCTCTGTAGACTTGCTGCCGCCTGCCACCCAGTCTTCGTATCTCATCCTGGACATGAAGGTGGGCTGCCAGTGTTCCCTGAAGTGTCTGAAGGTGTGCTGGTGCTTCAGGAATGTGCCGCCGCCGGGCCCGACCTCGCGGATGACGTCCAGAGCCAGGGTCTCGTCGTTGACGGGCACGCCCTTCATCATCGCCTTCAGCATGCCCATCATTTCGTCAGCCATGACAGAGGCTTCCAGGGAGGATCCAGCGCCAACAGTCACCCCAACATTGCCTCCGGTCAGCATATAGGTCAGGCCTCCCAGCATCTGCTCCCACCCGGCTTCGCCGTCCAAGATACCCCTCTCACTGCCCCCGACCCAGCCGCCGGAGATAGGGATGCCGTAGTAGTGGCCCATCTCAATGCAGCCGGCGATGAGAAGGGTCCCCTCCGGTCCTGTGGTGGCTTCCAAGATCTTCATGTCTAAGGTTGTAGCAAAGGTAATCATTACGTACGGAGCGCCCTTTCGTCTGACCTGCGACGTGACCAGCCCCGCCAGGCTCTCGGCGTTGCTCAAGGCTATGGTACCTGCCAGTGTCACGGGAGAGGTGCCCCCAGCCAGCGGCATCGGGCCGCATATCACCGGTATCCCTCGGTCTACTGAAACGAGGAGCTTATCGATGGTCTCAGCGTGGTATATAAGGGGGCTGACGGCATTCAACACAGGCAGTACGAAAGGCTTATCCCGTAACGATTTGGCGCCGTTGGCCACAGCCACAGCCTCCGCCATGTCGAGGCAGTCGCTCAAGATTTCGCCGGTGGCCACCAGAGTGTAGAGAGGTTTACTGGTGTTGGTCAGCATCGCCTCGAACTCCAGGTGGTTGATAACCTCCAGCGGGTCCCCTTCCGTTGGCCGCACTACACCCGGCTGGCAGATGATATCTACATTGGGCAGGGCGTCAGCTACCCTGGACACCAGGCGAAAGTCATCCAGGGTGTAGTCCCTTCGCTCGCCCGTTTCGATGTCGAAGAACTCCAGCGGCGTGTACCCCGTGTTGGTGTACACCTTCGAGCTGCCCAGGTACAGGGCCTCCTCCCCCTCTCGATTGTATATGGTTATCTTCTTGGGGGCCGTGGCGATGGTGTCCTCAACCAGCCGCCGGGGAATCTTCACGATGTCGCCTTCAACGGGACAGCCGGCGTCGGCCATCATCTCTATGGCTTCCTCCCTGAGCATCCTGACCCCGATGGTCTCCAGGATCTCCACCGTGGCCTCGTGGATGCGCTCCAGCTTTTCGTCAGATAGAAGCCTGAAACTAGGAGCATCTCCCATCTCACTATAGCTTTCCTCAAAGTCAAGGGTCTTGCCTGCCGGTTGCTTAGGTTTTCCGTATTTCATTTTTATTGTTCCCAGTCGGGTAAAGCTCCTAACTTAGGAGAGGCTCCGTTTTCTCCTATCTATGATGTCGGAGATCTGGGCTTTCACATCATCGCGCAAGGGTTTAACCTGGTGGCTTTCTATTATCTCCCCAAGCTTCTCTTTCACCCGCTCCCCCATGAGCTTCCTACCCCCCTCCACCCAGGAGGCAAAGGTGGTCCTGCACAGGAGGGTGGGCTGCCACTGTTCTTTCTTATAGTGCCTAAAGGTGTGCTCGGTGCTCAGGAAGTTGCCCCCCGGCCCCACTGATTCGATGGTATCCATGGCCAGGGTCTCGTCATCCACGGGCACGCCCCTCATTATCCTCCTGACCATCCCTATCGCCTCGTCCCCCATGACCGCCGCTTCCAGGGAGAAATTGAGGCCCGCCTCGATGCCTCCAACGTAGGGGACGAGATGGGCTCCAGCTAGGATGCAGCTATAGGCGCCCATCATCTGCTCCAAGGCAGCCTGTTGGTCAGCGCCCATGGAGCTGCAAAAACACCCTCCACCCCAGACGGGAAGGCCGTAGTAGTGACCCATCTCTAACACGGCCATAGAGAGGATGCTTGCCTCGGGGGCGCTATAGGCTATATTAACCGTCCTCATATCCATAATAGCGGGAGTATTACCCGTGATGAAAGGGGCGCCCCGGCGTCTGAGCTGGGAGATGACCAGCCCGCCCAAAGATTCGACATTACACGTTACTAACATACCTGCCAAGGTCACTGGCGCCGTGGCTCCGGCCATAGGAGAGGAGCTGCAACGCACCGGAATCCCCCGGTCCACGGATAAAAGGAGCTTTTCCAGGGTCTCAACGTTATAGACCAGAGGGGAGACTACACTGAGGACGGGGATCACAAAAGGCCTCTTTTGCAGGGTTTCAGCCCCTCCCGCCACAGCGGCGGCCATATCTAGGATGTCCCCCAGGCTTGTGGCGTCCTTCGTGAGAACGATAAGGGGCTTCGTGGTATTGCTCACCATGGCCTCGAATTCGTATTGGTTCACCACCTCCTGGGGCATCTCTGGTGTCGTCTTTATGACTAGTGGCGTGGCTATGAAATCGAGATGGGGAAGGGCGTCGCCCACCCTGCAGACCAAGCCCATGTCCTCTAGGGTTGCATCCCGCCTCTCTCCATTCCCCGTGTCGCAAAAGTAGATAGCCGTAACCCCCAGCCCAAAGTGGGTATTTTTACCCTGGAGAAAAAGAGCCTCTTCTCCCTCCCTGTCGTAGATCACTATCCGCTTGGGGGCCGAATCTATGGCATCCTCCACCACCCCACGAGGAATCCTCACAATGTCATCACCACTCACTGTACACCCCGCCTCAGCTAATAACTGTCGAACTGCTTGGGTAGTG
>JAZGDP010000281.1:0-4941 GCA_036477885.1 Dehalococcoidia bacterium | reverse complement strand
ACATAACTCCGCCTTGATATTCAAGGAGTATTCACCATAGCAATAATAGTCTCCCAGATGCCCAAGGAAAAATCCTATCATTAAAACAATGTGCATGAATGGTTAAGGGTCGCTTTGGTAAAAGCTTTCCCTGCCTTCTTCAACCCATCTTTATAAATTTAGATTGTAAACTTATGATATACTTAAGTTCAAGTTTAGTACGTATTCTACTTGGGTTTCACGAAGGAAATCTAAATGAAGCAAGGTGAACTAACGGCAGATGAAAGACGCTGGGCCATGTTTGCCCACGGCAGTGTCGTCTTAACTTTGATCACGCTCCCGTTGTTGGGCACGCTTGGTGTTTTAGCAACGCTATTTATTTGGCTTCTCAAGAGAAACCGATCCCCATATGTGGCGGCGCAAGCCCTGCAGGCCTTCATCTTTCAACCGGTGGTCGTTGTGCTTACGTTCCTGATAGCATACACCGCAGGGTCACTAGCCATTTTGGTTCTTATTGGTGCGTTAACTTATGGCCTTTACGCCGCCTATAGCTGTTATCATGGGCGAGACTTCAAGTACCCCGTTTTAGGAAAGCTTCTCACACCACGAGGAGTGTGATAGGAGCCGACCACAGGTGTTAAGGACTCATAGAGGCTTCATCACATAACGTCTATTAAATCAGCTCCAGGGAGGTGATTTTGCACAAGCAGCAGTGGCGAGTCCTTCCTCCTCCCTCGGAGCCTTTCCCCCTCCAAGGCAAGGTGCCAAAGCCCATAGACCTGGTTTTGTACCATCGAGGCATCACCAACGAGACCCAATTGGAAACCTTCCTAGCCGCCGATGGCCGCCTTGGGAACGACCCTTCCCTCCTCCCCGATATAGATAAGGCAGTCCTCCGTATTTTACGCGCCCTTCTATCGGGCGAGAGCATAGCCATATACGGCGACTTCGATGTGGACGGCGTCACCTCTACCGTCCTTCTCTCCCAAGGCCTCAGCGAGCTAGGTGGAAAGGTAATCCCCTACATACCCCATAGGGTAAAAGAGGGACACGGCTTAAGCGTGGAGGCCCTGAAGACCCTCAGCCAGCAAGGCGTTAGCCTGGTGATCACCGCCGATTGCGGCATAAGCTCCCTGGCAGAGGTAGAAGAGGCCCACAGGATGAATTTAGACATCATCATCACCGACCACCACACCGTCCCCTCATCCCTACCCCCCGCACTGGCTGTTATAGATCCCAAGCGCACCGATTCTTCTTACCCCTTCCTTCACCTCTCCGCCGTAGGCGTTGCCTACAAGGTAATACAGGCCCTTTGTCTATCCTTAGGAAGGGAGGAAAAGGAGGAGCTGCTGGATCTGGTGGCCCTGGGGACGGTAGCGGACATAGCACCGCTCCTGGGAGAGAATCGCTATATGGTGAGGCGAGGCCTGGAGGTGCTGAACCGCACCCAGAGGCTCGGGCTGTTGGAGGTGATATCCTTATCAGGGCTACGACTGGGCCAACTGGACACCGAGTCTATATCCTACGCTTTGGCGCCCCGCCTCAACGCCACCGGCAGGTTGGGCCACGCCATCACCAGCTACGAGTTGCTGACCGCTCAGTCACTGGGGGAAGCCCGTCCTCTAGCCGAGGAGTTGGAAAAGAGAAACCGGGAGAGGCAGAGGCTCACAGAGGAGGCCCTGAGTAAAGCCAGGGAGGAGGTCCTCGCTCGCCATGTGGAGAAGCCTATCTTCCTGGTGGGGGACAGGGATTATCCCGCCGGTATCATCGGCCTGGTAGCAGGGAAACTGTCGGAGGAGTTTTACAGGCCCGCTGCGGTAATGGAGATAGGGGAGGAAATAAGCAGAGGCAGCGCCCGAAGCATCCCCGAGTTCAATATCATCGCCGCTCTAACCCAATGCAGAGAGCTGTTTTTGCGCTTTGGGGGACATCCCCAGGCGGCGGGTTTCCTCATTGCCAATGAAAATATCGGACAACTGGAGTTAAGGCTCTTGGAGATAGCCGAAGACCAATTGGCAAAGATAGAGCTTTATCCCACCCTTTCCATAGACGCCGAAATACCCTTAGGGGCCCTCAGAGGAGAAATAATAAGGTTTATAAACAGACTGGAGCCTTTCGGACAGGGGAACCCCCCACCCACCTTCCTGACCCGAAGAGTCGCGGTATTGAACCAGCATGTGGTGGGAGACCAAGGGAAACATCTCAAGCTAAAGCTCAAAAGCGATGGCGTAATCTGGCGTGCCATCGGGTTTGGGCTGGGCCCCTTCTCCGAAGAGATACGCCAGTATATAGACATCGTATACAACCTGGGTGTAGATAACTGGGGCGAAAATAGAACGCTGGAGCTAAATCTCCTCGACTTAGCTCCAGCTACCTAGTCCCTGTCTCTAAGATTAAGCCTCAGCCTCTATCCTCGCCGCGCCCGTTCCCGCACTCTCAAAAGTCGCACCCGTCAAGTAACCTATGTACACCGGCACCAGGGGAAGGACACAGGGAGATACGAAGGATAGGAGCCCGCCTCCAAAGGCAATAATCAGGGAAGTTATATCTAGACTCACTATCGAGGCGCTGCCGGCCGCCTCGTTGGGCAGGAAGCTAAAATATTGGTTTAGCTGCTGCAAAGAGTCGGTGGCGATGAGGACCCCGATGAGTATGAGGAGAATGCCGCTGGCCAGACCTATGATATCCAGGTAACGGTTGACCTTCTTGAGCTGTTTGGTGGCGAAGCCCAGGAACCCCCCCACGAAGAGGAAGGGTAAGCCTAGCCCCAGAGAATATACGAACAGAAGCAGAGCGCCTTCAACGATGGTGGAGGAATCAAAGCTCAACACGAAGATGCTGGCCAGAATGGGCCCCACACAGGGCGTCCATCCAATGGCAAAGCTGGAGCCCACTACGACGGAACGCAGATAATTGGGCCGGCTGCCCCCAGAGGCATGCACTCCTCTCTCTCTGTAGAGGAAATTGCTAATGATAGGTATATGAAACGCCCCTGTGAGGTGGATACCAAAGAGTATGAGGATAGCCCCAGCCCCTATCTCCAGATAGTCCCTCCAGCCACCCTGGCCTGAGCTGCCCGCCAATCCTATGGCAGCGCCAAGAGCAGTGAAAACCAGAGAAAAGCCTATGACATAGGCCAGGGCATGAAAGAAGGGCGTCCTTCGATTCAACTCTATCTGGGGTATGCCTGGGGTGACTTGAGCCTGTAGCTCCACCGGGTTCTTCTCCCTTCCCTTTACCTTTACTACTTTAGATGTGTCTTATGCCTAAAAGATTCCTTTTAGCGGAAGGCCTTCGGCTTTCCAAGGCCCGTCGCAGCCTAAATTCGCCGAAGGGAGCCTTTAGAATAATCTCATCATCTATCTCTACCACCGGAATGCTCTCTTTATATTTTAGGTATAGCTCTGCATCCTTAGTTATGTCGACTTCCTCGATGAGGAAATCGAACTCCCCTTGAAGCCCTTTAAGTTTTTCCTTGGCCTTCTGGCAGAGGTGACAGTCATCCTTGGTATAAATTATCACCTTGGAGGTCATCTAGGGGATCCCTCCAGGTCCGGAGTCCTCCATCGCCTCAACAGGCAGGCCCTTCTTCGGCGTTATCTGGGAATAGGCCCTCCAGACGATGATGGGTATGGTAATGCCCAAGACCACAAGGGATATAAACGCGGCCGGCTGCAAGTCAAAAACCCACTTGGGGTCGGCCCTGAAGAAAGTCTGCAGGAAGAAGCGGCCAAAGGAGTAAACTGCAGCGTAAGCCAGGAAGGTCATCCCCTCCGGCTTGAGCCTTTTCCTAAAGGCCCAGATCAGCGCCAGGATGCTTATATCCATGAGCATTTCGTAGGCTATCGCCGGGTGACTTGGCGGAAGTCCGAAGCTTGGGCTATCAGGGTTGGTGTAGACCCACCCCCAGGGCAGGTCCGTAGGCTTGCTAAAGTGTTCTCCCAAAATCACATCCCCAATGCGACCTATGGCCTGAGCTATGAGGAGAGCCGGGGCCGCAACGTCCATCAGCTTCAGGACAGGGTAGCCTTTTATCCAGGCGTAGATTGCACCGGAGATGGTGCCCCCAATGATGGCTCCATAAATAGTTACGCCGCCCTGCCAGACGAAGAATATCTCCTCAACATTACCCGAAAACAAGCTCCAAGAGTCGATAACGTGCAGTAATCGAGAGCCGATAATACCCCCAGGCACCGCCCACATCAGCATGGAATAGACTATCTCATCCTTAAGGCCAACCTCCTTGGCCAGTCGAACGGCCACCCCTATGGCGATAGCCGCCGCAACAAAAGTAAAGAATCCGTGCCAGGTCAAGGCCCCCACAAGATTAGGGTTTGCGCCTATCTCTATCATGTTCTTCCTTGAGTGGTCTCTCCCGAGAGATTACAGAATCGAGTATATTAATGACAGGAAAGATGAGATCATCCAGATAGTGATCTCTCAAACTTTCCCATCAGATTCATTCTACCCATCGGAGATTTACTATGTCAAGGAAAGAGAATGGAATGAATACTCTCTGCAGGTCTACTGAATTTTCTACAATCCTGTGATAAAATAATACCAGCCACACCAGCGAGTTAGAAGGGAGGGGCAGATGAAGGACAGGATAAACAATTTTTTGGAGCATCTAGCGGTGGAAAAGGGCTTCTCCGCCAATACTGTAGTTGCCTACCGGAACGACCTCTACCAGCTCCTAGATTTCCTAATGAAGGGGCACCATAACCCAGGTCAACTCCAGGCGTGGTCTGAGGTAGATCGAGCCCCTCTTCAGGCCTACGTCCTCGACCTTAAAGAGAGGACGCTGAATGCCTCCACCATAGCCAGGAAGATAGCGGCGCTAAAGTCCTTCTTTGCATTTTTAATATACGATGGAGAACTAAAAAGCACGCCTAACGATGATTTAACCTCGCCAAACGTAGGACGTCCTCGACCCAAGCCCCACGCCATCGCAGAGGTGGATGA
>JAZGDP010000280.1:0-3575 GCA_036477885.1 Dehalococcoidia bacterium | reverse complement strand
GACAGGTGGGATGAGTACGCCAAAAGATAAGCAGGCTCAAAGGTATGCTTTTAAGAAAGAGTCACGTCTGAGCGCCGCTAAATCCAGATGTCTTATTTCCCTTCCTGGCTCACCCCCGCTACGACTCTCACTTAGGAGATTCTTTTTCTGAGTAGAGAGGGCAAGTCATGAGATCAGAAGCCTGTTGTACCCCCATCTCGGAAGTGGGGCATTACCTCTTTGGCAAACAGTCGTATCGAGCTCCTGGTCTTGCGAGGGTCTATTCCCCCCAACTGCATCCACAATTGCATGTGAGTGATCCCTGCTTTCCTAACCTCCTCGACCTCTTTTATCATATCTTCCGGCGTTCCCACCATTAAGGGCGTCTCTAAAAAGTGTACTTTCCCACTAGCAGCCGCCTGGGGCAGTTCAGAGGGCGATGGAAGAACTCTCATCCCCATGGCTCCTCCCTCCCTGTCCTCGTAAAGCCCCGCCTCTTTGAGAGGAGGCATATGAACGGCCATAACATGGAGCATGTGAGGAGCGCAATTCTCCCAGGCCTGCTCCCAGGTCTCTGCAACGTGCATTAAGCGAAAGGTAGCCCGTGAAAAATCTTTGGGGTCGTGTCCAGAACGACGTAAAGCCTCTTCATATACACGGAACGCCTCGGGGTCTCGTGTCCCCGACAGATGGCATCCGTGACGGCCGGCCCGTTCGGCGGCCTTTGGAGTAAGAGCCGCCACCCAGATAGGCGGATGGGGCTTTTGTATCGGCCGAGGCCACAGGCTCACCTCGTCCAATTTAAAATAGCGCCCCTCATAAGAAAAGGTCTCATTAATCCAGCAACCCTTGATTATACTCAGCCCTTCATCCATTCGAGAGCCCCGTTGACGCCACGGGACGCTAAAGACATCAAACTCCTTGCCCACATATCCTATACCTACTCCCAGCTCAAACCGTCCATCGGATATCACGTCCAGCACCGCCCCGTCCTCGGCAACTTCAAATGGATTGTGGAGGGGCAAAAGGGCCACGCTCTGGCCCAGCTTAATCCTACTAGTCTGAGCCGCTATCGCCCCTAGGCGCACAGAGGGAGAGGGGAAGTGGTTTCTATCGAAGTGATGCTCGGTGATCCATACACTGTCATACCCCAGCTCCTCGGCCAGGATAATCTGACTGAAGATCTCTCTACATACCTCGCTGGTGGGAACCTCCCACTCCTGTGGATTCTCGAAGGTATACAATAATCCAAACTCCATGGCTTTGCCCTCCTTTACAGAAGATCATAAGTTAGACCAGAGGTTTATATGTTTATGCCATATTTTTCCCACTGAGCCTCCACCTTCGCCTTAATATCGGGGTCATGACATGGTGATGGAAGTTCTGCTCCTTCGGCCTTATATTCGTAAATGGGCATAGTTGCATCTATCCCCATTTTAGCCGACCACATACTCTTGGAAGGAGGCTGAGAAACGTCTAACTCTTCACCGCAGCATCGTGGAATTATTACGATGTCTCTGTCCCCTTGAACAAGGTTCGCTATTGCCCATTCAACTTCCCGTGGATTTCGAACATCTATATCCTCATCTACCACGATAACATGCTTAATAAGAGCACCAAATTCTGGATCTGCCCAAACCCTATGCATTATTTGCATGGGGATCCCCCGCCTTACCTGTCTAACGGAGACGATGGCGTGGCGACCACTGGCCCAGAGGGGCACGTGAACATCGACCACCCCATTAATTTCCTTGAGCCTCTCGTATAAGGCGTATTCCTCACCCTTGATCCAGAGCAGGCCGCTTTCCACATAGCCCTTAGCCCTGGGAGCCCCTTCCCTTGTCCCCTGAAATATGGGATTGTTCCTATGGGTTATGGCTTTTAAGTGGAATACGTTAAATTCGTGGGGTGGACTTATGAAACCGGTGTATTCCCCAAAGGGGCCACAAGGCTTTAGCTCCTCAGGGTATACCTCTCCTTCCAATATGATCTCCGCAGTAGCCGGAACCTCTAAATCACAGGTTTCACACTTAACCACTTCTAAGGGTTCCTGTCTCAGCGCTCCTGCGTAGGCCTCCTCACTGGGAGGTTGCTGAAACTTGGCCCCGGCTGCTAGCAGATAGCAGGGCTCCGTACCGATAACTACTGCCACTGGCATGGGTTTACCCGGATGCAGCCGCTGCCATTTTTGAAGATGCTGCGCACCGTGCTGAAAAGGTGCCATATACAAAGTCGTTTCCCTATCCGATATAACCATCTGTCTATAAATGCCTACATTCTGCTCTCCCGTCTCAGGATCTTTAGTTACCTGCAGCCCCAGAGTGCCGATGTATGGGGCACCATCTTCCTTATGCCACTTGACCGGGGGGAAAATAGCACTAATTTTAGCTTCCTCCCCCATCCAGATGTTTTCTTTACAGGGCCCAGTTTTAACCAATTTGGGTAGCATAGGACGCTTAATCCTTCTTATCCATTCCTCTGTCATCTCTCTCTCATCGTCAGGACCCATCTCTAACGCCAGTGCTAAATGTCTCGGTGTTGCAATTATTCCACATACTACCGGGACTTTATGACTCTTTACATTTTCAAAAAGCACCGCTGGCCCAGCCACTTCTTGCAACTTCCTGGTAACACCATTTATCTCCCATTCTGGATCTACCTCAGCTTTTACTCTGACCAGAAGGCCCTTCTTTTCCAACAAGGCCATAAATTGCCTTAAGTCTTTATAGGCCATAACTTAACCTCCCAAAAAATTTGGTAGTATATCAAAGAGCTGACATTCCCCCGAGAACCGAATCACCTCTGTTATCTTTGTTCCTTTAGTGTGATATGTTATGTGATATAACACTTGATTTAATTTCATCATTTTCCTTAGGCAAAATTCATCATCTGTGGCAAGAATCCGAATTTTCCCAAAGGCCAGAAGTAGCAATTAGCCATCAAAGGAAGTCAAGCAGGCCCCATGTATGTGCTTTACGGTTCCCTTCTCTAATCTTTCATGCATACCTGATGGAACGGGGGTGGTGGTGGAAGTGGGGCAGGGGGTTACCATGGTGAAGCCCGGCGCCCACGTAGTCCTCTCTTGGCTTGCCCACTGCCGCAATTGTTATTCCTGTAATCGGGGCATCAGCAATATGTGCAACCACGTCATAACTGCTCTCCTGTGTATGGACTATCTTGTGAATATCCCCACGATACCCTTCAGGGCCCCTGTGAGGCCACCCCCATTCTTACCACCCTTCACCTTCCTTATGCGTATCTTCGCACAGGCGTCCAGCGCCGACGACACCATGTCAATGCGCTCCAAGCGGTAGGAAAGAAACCTGTTCAGATGCACCCCTTCACCTATCACTTCCTTTCCATCAGGTGAGAGGACCTTAGCGGCGTTACCGGGCACCGATACCACACAGGGATGGACGTCCGGGGTTACTCTAGCCACTATGGTAGCCTTCTTGCCGTTGGCCGATTCTATCTCGATGGTGTCGCCGGTGGATATGTCCATCTCCTTGGTCACCGAGGGGTGAATCCCCGCATTGAAGATCTCCCCCATTGCCCACGCTATGTCTTGCAGATGAGGATTTCTAATTGTGCTGGTG
>JAZGDP010000028.1:0-7271 GCA_036477885.1 Dehalococcoidia bacterium | reverse complement strand
TACGTGGAGGTATCCATCGATGGAGGAGTTACCTGGTCCATCCTGCCGGGGCTGCACACCACTTCGGAGAATCCCCTGGGAAACAGCTTTGGCCCAGCCTATACTGGCATCAGCGGAGATGGGGAAGGCCCCCAATGGGTGGAGGAGGTGATAGACCTTTCGGCCTACGCCGGCGGTGAAATACTCCTACGCTTTCAATACGTCACCGACGAGGCGGTCAACAGCGTGGGGTTCAGCGTAGACGATATCTCCATCCCCCAGCTGGGCTATTTCTACGATGCCGAAGGGGATGGGGGATGGGTGGCCCAGGGCTTTTTCAGGACCGATAACAGTATAGCCCAACGCTTTATCGTGCAGCTTATCGAGTTCGGTGATACCACACGAGTCCGAGATGTGCCTCTGGATTCTCAGCAGAGGGGAGAGATAACAATCCTGGGTTTTGGCTCCCAGGTGAAAGAGGCCGTTCTTGTGGTGGCCGCCGTCTCCCGTGGCACCACCGAGGTAGCCCATTATAAATATTCCCTGACTCCGCTAGCTGGCACTAACTACTAGGGGCGCCGTCGCCCTTGCGGCAGGCCAAGCCAGGATGATAAAATAGAGGCCCCTTTCATATAAGGTATGTTAAAGGAGAAGAGATGTTCATTTCGGTGATCGGCGGTAGCGAATGCACTGAGGAGGAAGCCAAACTGGCCCGAGAGGTGGGTAGAGAGCTGGCCAAAAGGGGCGCCACTGTGGTCTGCGGCGGCCTTACTGGGGTCATGAGGGCAGTGTGCCAGGGGGCTAAAGAGGCCGGGGGCAGGACGGTGGGCATCCTCCCCGGTAACGACCCCAAGGAGGCCAATCCTTACGTGGACATACCAATCGTTACGGGAATGGGCTACGCTAGGAACGCCATTGTAGTGAAATCGGGACGGGCGGTGATCGCCTTCGCTGGAAACTTCGGCACCCTCTCGGAGATAGGGCACGCCCTGGCAGAAGAGATCCCTGTTATAGGCTTGCGCACCTGGAAGCTAGCGAGGGACGAGAAAATGGATAGCAGCATCATACTAGCCGATAGCCCAGTAGATGCGGTGGATAAAGCCATGACCGCAGCCAAGACGAGAGAGTCCCCCACTCCCAGCTAGAGATGAAAGATGAATGTCATTAAGGGTGTTACTGCCAGGGAGATTCTCGATTCCCGGGGCAACCCCACAGTGGAAGTAGAGGTGGAGCTGGAGGATGGAGCCAAAGGACGAGCCGCTGTGCCATCGGGGGCGAGCACCGGCTCCCACGAGGCTTTAGAGCTGCGAGATCTGGACGAGAGTCGATTTGAGGGGAGAGGGGTGCTCAAGGCGGTAGACAACGTCGTCCACAAAATAGGTCCGCAAATGGTGGGGCTTTCCCCTTTCGATCAAGGGAACATCGATTGTAAGCTGATAGAGCTGGACGGGACCCCCAACAAGGCCAATCTGGGGTCCAACGCTACCTTGGGGGTATCTTTGGCGGTAGCTCACGCTGCGGCCAACTCTCGGGGCATCCCCCTGTATCGCTACCTTGGTGGAGAGGAGGCCTACCTGTTGCCTGTCCCCATGTTCAATATCCTCAACGGGGGCAGACACGCCGAGAACTCCACCGATTTTCAGGAGTTCATGGTTATGCCTGTCGGGGCCAAAAGCTTCTCCCAGGCCCTTCGCATGGGGGCAGAGGTATATCATGCCCTAAAGAAGGTGCTGAAGGATAAGGGCCTCAACACCAATGTGGGTGACGAGGGAGGATTTGCACCTGCCCTCCCCTCCAACAAAGCGGCGGTGGAGGCTCTACTCATCGCTATAGAGGCCGCGGGATATAGGCCGGGCAAGGACTGTTTTATAGCGCTGGACCCGGCGGCCAGCGAGTTTTACAAGGATGGCAAGTATATCTTGACCAGGGAGGGAGTCAGCCTGGCATCCAACCCCATGACGGAATACTACAACCGCTGGACGTTGGACTATCCCATCATCAGCATAGAGGATGCCATGGCCGAGGACGATTGGGCCGCCTGGCAGAGGCTGATGTTCAAGATAGGAGATCGGGTCCAGCTGGTGGGGGATGACCTATATGCCACCAACACATCCCGCCTGGCCCGAGGCATCGAGACGGGGGCCAGCAACGCTATCCTCATCAAGCCCAATCAGGTGGGCACCCTCACGGAGACCTTAGAGGCCGTCCGAATGGCTCAAGAGGCGGAGTGGGGGGCCATAATAAGCCATCGTTCTGGAGAGACCGAGGACACCACCATAGCAGACCTGGCGGTGGCTACAGGGGTGGGCCAGATAAAAGCCGGGGCGCCGGCCCGCTCGGAGCGGGTGGCCAAATACAATCGGCTGCTGCGGATAGAGGAGGAGTTGGGGGAGAAGGCCCGATTCGCCGGGATGGAAGCCTTCGGCCATCTAAGTGCTCTATCCTAGGTAATTACTGGCCTTAGCATAAGGTATTAGATCTGAGATACAAAAGGTGAGGGCCGGGTGGGATGTCAGACATGCGCATGAGCGTTGCATACACAGCCGTCTTTCTGTGGGGACGTTAAAAGAGAGACAGCAAAATTTGGAAAACCCTTGCAAGAAGGCATCAGGATGGCGGTTTTAGAGCTTAGGACCTATACCGTAAAGCCCGGCAGGATGGCTGAGTGGCTGGAGATATTCGACAAAGACATAATTCCCCTGAACGACGCCTTCGGAATAAAGATTCTGGCCTCATGGCGAAATGTAGACAAGCAAGATGAGTTCATATGGCTACGTACCTTCGAAGATGCCGCCGCCCAGAAATCCAAAAGCGAGGCTATGTATTCCAGTCAGCAATGGAAGGCCATGGAAGAGCAAGTGGAAGACTGTTTAGATCAAGAGAAGTGGGAGGTCAAGAATTTATCGCCCACGGCCTTCTCACCGTTACAATAAGTAGAGATGTACCATTACACATGCCATAGAATTCAAGAGGATGGGCTACTATAATAGTAGAACGTAGCGAGGCTATTCTGAGGATCAGCGACTTTAAAGCTGTTAAGGTGCAGATTTAGGGCCATGAACAGGTATCTAAAGATAGTAGTGGGCAGCATTCTGGTAGAGCTTATCCTTGCCTTTATAACCTTTATGGGCTACATCTCTTATTCCTTGACCCGGGTGGTACGCACACCGGTGAAAGAGAGCCCTGCCGATCTAGGCCTCAAATACGAAGATGTATCCTTTCCCAGCCATAAAGATCATTTAACTATTAGGGGCTGGTACCTACCCGGAGGCAAAGAGGACCGGTGCATTATCATGGTTCACGGAGGGGAGCGGCATCGAGGGGACCCCTTCATAGGGATGTTAAATATAGCCCAAAGGCTAGTAGAGAACAATTATAGCGTCCTAATGTTCGATATGCGAGCCAGGGGAGAATCGGAGGGGAAGCGTTCCTCCCTGGGATACTATGAGCGGTACGACCTGAAGGGGGCCATAAACTATGTAATAGAGAGGGGCATCTCCACCCCAAGAATCGGCATCCTGGGATTCTCCATGGGGGCGGCGGTGGCCTTGCTGGTGGCAGCCGAGGACTTTCCCACCTTACCCGTTGTTGCCGACAGCAGTTATGCTGACCTTCCGGAGTTGGTCATGGACGAGGCCTCTAAACGGATAGACCTGCCCCGCTTCTTCAACCTGGGCTGGATCTATATGAGCAGGCTCATGTATGGAGTGGAGTTGAATGCTCTCAGACCGGTGGAAGCGGTGCACAAGCTGGCCCCCCATCGTTTGCTCCTGATACACGGCGAGGAGGATGAAGCCATCCCTGTAAGACACGCCTATAGGCTCTTAGCCGCCTCCCACAACGCCTCCCAGAATCTGTGGGTGGTTCCGGAGGCGGGACACGCTAAATCCTTCAGGAGACGCCCCGACGAATACATATCCAGGGTGGTTTCCTTCTTCGATGCAAACTTGAGCTAATGGGAGGTTTAGAGGAATGAGCGTCAAAATGGGAATCAATGGCTTCGGCAGGATCGGCCGGCAGGTGCTGCGGGCCGTTCATGAGCAGCACGGGGATAGGCTGGAGGTGGTGGCCATAAATGACCTCACAGACCCCAAGACCAACGCCCATCTTTTCAAATACGATACCAACTACGGCACATACCCCGGCTCGGTAGAGGCTATCGGCGATGCCATCGTGGTGGACGGCAAAAGGACTAAGGTTCTATCTGAGCGGGACCCTGCCAGCATACCGTGGGGAGACCTGGGCATAGACATAGTAATAGAGTCCACTGGCCTTTTTGTCGACGCCTCCAAGGCCGCCGCCCACCTCAGTGGTGGAGCGAAGAAGGTCATCATCTCGGCCCCGGCCAAGGGGGAGCTCCTCACCGTGGTGCTGGGGGTAAACGAGGAGAAATATGACCCTGCAAACCATGACGTCATATCCAACGCTTCCTGTACCACCAACTGCGTGGCCCCAGTAGCTAAGGTGCTCCATGAGAACTTTGGGATAAGCAAAGCCCTCATGTCCACCATTCACGCCTACACCAACGATCAGCGCATTCTGGATCAGTTCCACAGCGACCTGCGACGAGCCAGGGCCGCCGCTATGAACATCGTGCCTACCACCACAGGAGCAGCCAAGGCCGTAGGACTAGTGCTACCCGAACTCCAGGGAAGGATTCATGGCATGGCCTTCCGGGTGCCCACCTCCACCGTCTCCCTGGTTGACCTGGTAGCTGACTTGGAGCGAAACGTTACTGTGGAGGAGGTCAACCAGGTCTTTAAGGAGGCCTCCAAGGAGACCCTAAAGGGAATACTGGAGTACTGCGAGGAGGAGTTGGTCAGCTCCGACTTCAGAGGCAACCCCGCCAGCTCCATCTTCGATGCACCCTCCACCATAGTCATGGGGGGCAACATGGTCAAGGTCCTCTCCTGGTACGACAACGAGTGGGGCTACGCCTGTAGGGTGGGGGACTTAGCGGCCTTTGTGGCGGACAAGGGCTGGTAAAGGGAGGGTTAGCTAGGACTCTATGGCTGCACTCGGCTTTCCCCCTGCTCCTCTAATTGGTAGAATATCCTTATGGAATCGATCGCTGTCGGTAGGGTGGTGCCCCTCTATTCAAGGGCTCTCGAGCTGCTTCGTTACAGAGCTATCCTGGTAACCTTAGGGCTGATAATAGCCCTCTCCCTGGGTCTTCGGCTCTACGGGATAGATTGGGATCAAGGAGGGCTATTTCACCCCGACGAACGGGCCATCTTCATGAAGGTGGACCAGCTGGCTCTGCCCTCGCCCCAGAATCTGGGGGACTTCTTCGATGTTGATGAGAGCCCGGTCAACCCCCGGTGGTTTCCCTATGGCAGCTTCCCCCTCTATCTCCTTAAGTTCGGCACCAACCCCTTCTCTATATTGGGCGACAACCTGGATGTTTTCGAGATGCGTTTCCTGGGGCGGGCCCTTTCGGCCATATTCGATACAGCCACGGTTCTGATGGTGTTCCTCCTGGGCTCACGTCTGTACGGCAAGAGAGTGGGACTGCTGGCGGCCGCCTTTGTGGGCCTTGCCGTCATCCATATTCAGAACAGCCACTTCTACACCACCGATGTGATTCTCGCCTTTTTCGTAGTCCTAACCCTCTTTTTCGCTGTGAGAGTCATGGAGAAAGGAGATAGGAAAAACCTGGTCTTGATGGGCCTCTTCATGGGCCTAGCCCTGGCCACCAAGGCCAGTGCGGCGCCCCTTCTCCTGGCAGTGGCCTTGGCCCCCGCTCTGCATCATTTTGCCGGGGAAGACCAAACCATCTCCCTCAACGCTGACAGCTATTCCACGGAGCGCTTTAAGAAAACTGCCAAGGATATATTCATCGCTCTAGCCCCTATGATAGTGATATTCTTCATTGTCCAGCCCTACGCCTTTCTGGATTGGGGGAGGTTCTTCGGCGATGTGGGAGAGCAGAGCGACATGGTGCGGCGCATATTGGACTATCCTTATACTCGCCAGTATATAGATACCACCCCCTATCTATACCACATACGACAGCTTACGATCTGGGGCCTGGGACCCCTGCTGGGGGCGGTGGCCTGGGGAGGCTTCCTTTTCACCTTTATAGTTGGTGTGGCTCGTCGCCACCGCAGGGACCTCCTTCTACTATCCTGGGTCGTGCCCTACTTCCTCATCGTTGGTAGCTTCGATGTGAAGTTTTTGAGATATCTGCTTCCCCTCACCCCCATCCTGGCCATCATGGGAGCTCGGATGCTTTTCAGCGCTGTGGACTGGGTTAAGGGAAAAGGCTTCACCCGGCTATCGTACCGTTGGGTATATGCGGCGATAGCTCTGGTACTTTTATCGTCCTTCCTTTACTCCCTGGCCTATGCCAACATCTACTCCACCCCCCACCCCGCCCAGCGCCTTTCCCAGTGGATAAGGGGGAACGTACCCCAAGGCTCGGTGATATTGCAGGAGCACTGGGAGGAGCCCCTGCGAAAGCTGGGAGGCTACACGGTAGAAAAGCTGAATCTCTACGACCCCGATAATGAGGCCAAGGTAGACCATATTGTGGGCAGGCTTAAGGAGGGGGATTACATAGCCTTCTACAGCAATAGATTATATGCCACCATACCTCGCTTGCCCCAGCGCTATCCCATCACCAGCAGATATTATCAGCTTCTCTTCTCGGGCCGACTGGGCTTTGAGCTGGTCCACTTCGAGACCTCCTATCCCAGCCTCTTGGGCCTGACCCTGGTGGATGAGACCTTCGGCAGAGGTGGGTTGCCCACCCCCAAACCCCTGGATTCCTTTAAGCCCTCGACGGTGAGCCTCAACTGGGGCGTAGCCGACGAGAGCTTTACGGTCTACGACCATCCCAAGTCCATGATATTTAAAAAGGTGCGTGAGCTGGACGAATCGGAGCTCAGGGCCTTGCTCCAAGGGGAATCTGTGAAAAGGGGGGGACTGCTGGCCGCCCCGCTGCCCCAAGAGGGTGTCCCCCTCTACTCCGAGGAGGATGCCAGAGCTCAGCAGGAAGGGGGGACCTTCTCGGACATCTTTGATCGCAACGGTCTCACCAATCGCTTCCCGGCCATTACCTGGCTCCTTCTGGTGGAGATAATCTCCTTGATTAGCCTTCCGTTAGGGTTTTTCCTATTCCGTCGCCTGCCGGATAAGGGCTACCTCCTGACCAAGGTGCTGGGCCTTCTACTGGTGGCGTATCTGGTGTGGCTGGCAGCGAGCCTGAAATGGCTCACCTTCTCCCGAGGAACCATCGTCGTCGCCATGGTTATTGTGGCCGCCGTGTCGGCATTCCTGTTTCTACGCTA
>JAZGDP010000279.1:0-2484 GCA_036477885.1 Dehalococcoidia bacterium | reverse complement strand
GCGGATGAGGTTTAGGCCGTTACTGTATTCAGGGCTTATTGTTCTGGGGCTAATTCTTTGGAGCGGCTCCGTCGCCCATGCCCAGGAGGAGCACGGCGCCCTTCTCACCGTCGATGGCGTCATCGACTCCATCAAGGCTAACTTCGTCGAGAGGGGAATAAAGAAGGCCCAGGACGAGGGCGCACGATTAATCATCATAAGGCTGGACACCCCGGGAGGGCTCCTTTCGGCCACCGAGGACATAGTGAAAGAGATCTTTGAGGCTGAGGTTCCCACGGTGGTGTATGTATCGCCCCAAGGGGCCTTTGCAGCCTCGGCGGGGACCTTCATCACCGCCTCGGCTAACTTCGCGGTGATGGCTCCGGCCTCCACCATAGGCGCCGCCAGCCCGGTGGGGGGCGGTGGGGAGGATCTCCCCGAGACCCTCAAGAGCAAGGCCACCAACTTCGCCGCCGAATGGATTAGAAGCATCGCCGAGGAACGGGGGCGAAACGCCGATGCCCTGGAGGATACGGTGCGAAAGGCGGTCGCCTTCTCTGCCCAGGAGGCGGTTGAGATGAATGTGGTGGACTTTATAGCCGAGGATATGGAGGACCTATTGAATAAGCTGGATGGTCGGACGGTGGTGATAGGCGCTCAAACGGTGGCGTTACAAACCCAGGGGCTGGCTCTGAGGGAGATAAAGATGAACCTGGCCGAGCGATTTCTCGGCTTCATAGCAGACCCCAACATAGCTCTATTGCTCCTCACTATCGGGGGCCTAGGCATAATGCTGGAACTATTCAGCCCGGGAATCATAGTTCCGGGCGTCGTGGGGCTCATATCCCTGGGCTTGGCCTTTACCGCCCTGGGCGTCCTCTCCTTTCAATGGGCGGGCCTGGCCTTTCTGGGGCTTTTTCTGATACTGCTCTTCTTCGAGCTACAGGCCCCGGGATGGGGCATCCTGGGATTGGGAGCCGTGGCTAGCTTTATCATAGGTGCTATCCTCCTGTTCTCTCCGGGCGCTCCTGGCTTCCCCGACGCCCCTATTATGGATATAAGCCTCTGGGTGCTGGTGGCCATTTCATCGGTGGTAGGCTTTTTTGCCCTGGTGGTGGGCTATGCGGTAATACGGTCGCGGCGGTTAAAAATCCCCAGCTCGATAACTCGGATGATCGGACAGAAGGGGGTGGCTAAGTCGGATCTGGCTCCTTCGGGAACTATACAGGTGGCCAGCGAGCTATGGAGTGCCATCGTTGATACCGGAGAGACTATACACAACGGAGAGGAGGTGAAAGTGGTAGCGGCGGAAGGCTTGGTATTGAAGGTACGTAAAGCTTAAAGGCAAAGGAGGTTTTTAATGGTATTATTTCCAATACAGATAGTCCGTCAGTATGAGCGGTTGGTGGTATTTCGCTTGGGCAGGTATGTAGGGTTGCGAGGTCCTGGCCTGGTGTTTCTGCTCCCCTTCATCGACGCCTTCAAGAAGGTGGGCCTTCGAGAGGCCTTCGTAGAAATCCCCAGCCAGACCAATATCACTAAGGATAACGCTCCCATAGACATCGATTTTCTTATCTACCATAAGGTTATAGAAGATAAGGCGGAAAAGAGTGTTCTGGATGTGGTAGACTTCAGAGGTGCCATCACTGGGATATCCACCACCACTCTAAGGGCGGTGATTGGAGATATCTCTCTGGACGATGTTCTAGCTAAACGGGAGCAGATCAACCAGGTCTTGCGGGTGAAGCTGGATGAGGTGACGGAGCGGTGGGGGGTGAAGGTAACGGCGGTGGAGATAAGGGAGATCACCCCTCCGAGAGAGGTCCAGACCGCTATGACCCGCCAGATGGCTGCCGAGAGGGAACGGCGGGCCGCCGTAACCGAGGCGGAAGGGCAGAAAAGAGCCAACATCACCGTCGCCGAGGGGGAGCGAGAAGCCGCCATTCTTAGGGCAGAAGGAGAAAGACAGGCAGCTATTCTCACCGCCGAGGGAGAAAGACAGGCAGCCATCCTCACGGCCGAGGGATTCAGCTTGGGCTTGGACAAGATATATGCAGTAGCCAAGACGGTGGACGCAAAGACCATGAGCCTTCAGTACTTCGATACCCTGAAGGAGCTGGGTGCCAGCCCATCCACTAAATTTATCTTCCCCATGGAGTTCACCGGCATGCTGCGTCCCTTCATCAACATGGCAGGGAACAGCGGAGATCAGGAATCTGAGGCTAAGGAATAGAGTTTGGCTCATATACGTCCCTTCAGGGGGCTGCGTTATAACCCGGAAATTGTAGCGGACCTGAGCAGGGCCATCTGCCCACCCTACGATATCATCGCTCCCCAGGAGCAGAGGGAGCTATACGACCGTAGCCCCTACAATATCGTTCGAGTGGAGCTGGGGCTGGAGGAGGAGAAGGATACGCCGGAGGATAGTCGCTACACTCGAGCCGCCGCCTTCTTGGGCCGATGGGTAAAAGATGGGATTTTGGTGCCTGAGGAGAGGCCTGCCCT
>JAZGDP010000278.1:0-3928 GCA_036477885.1 Dehalococcoidia bacterium | reverse complement strand
GGCCAGTTCCGAGCCCTTCAAGATGAGATTGATTGCCTCCTCGAACTGCCCTATCTCATTTACACTCCGGGAATTTCTTATGCCGCATGCCCTGGCTATGTGGGTCAAATCGGCCCGCCCGGCTGTGGCTGTGGGGAGACCACCCCCCGACTCGTAAGACTCGTTGTCGAAAACTATGACACCTAAGTTGGGGGGGTTTTGATTGGCCAGGTCGGCCAGGACCGCCAGGTGTAGTAGGAGGTTGCCATCCCCATCCAGGGCTAAGACTTTTCTATGGGGGAGGGCCAGGGCCAGTCCAAGACCGATGGCGGTGCATGACCCCAAATTCATCTGATAGAGGTTGGCCTCCGAGGGCCTGAGCCCGTGCAATTGGCGGCTGGTATTGCCTACATTCGCTGCCACTATGATGTCGTCGCTCAGCTTCGATGCGAGAATCTTCATGCAATCATATCTTTTCATCGTCGACCCCCGTAGCAACCGATATTAACAACTGTCCCCCCTCCTGTCAAGCCTTGGCTCAGAAGGTAACCCTGTCCTTATGGGAAAAACTCGGGGAGGCCCTCAAGATAGGTAGGCAGGGAGAATTTGGGGACTATCCTAAGCGGCTCACGTGCCGATAATCTCTCCTCCTCTAAGGCGGGTGCTACCTTAGACCCAAATAACTTCCAGGCCCCAGGACCTTCGCCGGGTCATTTATGCCCGAGGGTCGATGAAGGTCGAACTGGTAGTAGCGGTGAAGTGGGCCCGCTGCCTCTCGAGATTGGGCGGGCTGATTCGGAGTTAAAGGAGAAAAATTGGCGGGGTCGACGGGACTTGAACCCGCGACCTCTGGCTTGACAGGCCAGCGTTCTAACCGGGCTGAACTACGACCCCAATTCTGGTGTTATCCGATGGGCGGGAGGGTGGAGATGCGACCTTCCCTGGCTTTGAGTAGAATGGCCAGAGCCGGTCACGCTGATCTTTGCCCATTTCCCTCTCTGCCTATCTTCAATCGATTCTCATCTACCAGTGTGTCATGGAGTTTTATAGCACATGGGGCATCAAAGGTCAAGGCCATAAGACCGCTGGAGGGTTGGGAAAATTATATTCGCCCGGTTCACCCCCTGGCTGGTAGCACCGCCAAGCGTCATCTCGCCATAATGGCTTCTCCATCTTTTCAGGCATGGCTGAGCGGGGGTGCTATTGGGGATACCTCCCCAATTGTCGATATTGTATAATTGAGTGTCCAGGTTGGGGCAGAAGGGGTTCTTTCAAAATGGTGCCCCCTGAGCCCGCATATATGAGAAGGAGGATGGGAGATGGCCTTGAAGCTGGAGGGGATCTTGGTGGCCAATGTGACTCCTTTCACGCCCGATCTGAAGCTGGATGAGGATGGGTTGAGGGAGCACATAAGATATCTGTCGGAGGTGAGCGGCCTGGGCGGGGTCGTCGCCAACGGCCACGCTGGGGAGGGGGCGACCCTGACCGGGGCGGAGAGAAGGAGGTGCATCGAGATAATTGTGGATGAGGTCGGGGGAAGGATGCCCGTGGTGGCCTGCATCGAGGCCATATCCACCCCGGAGGCGATAGAGCAGGCCCTGGATGCTAAGGAGTGCGGGGCGCAGGCTATAATGGTCTGCCCTCCCCCCATCTTCTCCTGGAACGCCTCGCTCAGCCCCGAGTTCGCCATCGAGTATCACAAGGCCCTGGATAAGGCGATCGACATGCCCCTGGTTCTCTTCCAGTACCCCCAACACTCCCCCTTCGCTTACTCTCACCAGGGCTTGATCGGTATGGCCAGGGAGATAGAGAATGTGGTGGCGGTGAAGTTGGCCGATGGCGGGAATCTGCGCCGCTACGAGACCGACCTGAGGGGGCTGCGGGCCATACCCAGAGAAATCTCGGTCCTTCCCACATCGGCCCGAGAGTTCTTCCAGCGCTTCATAACCGGCGCCGACGGCGCCCTCACCGGCTTTGGCAACATCGCCCCTCATCAGTGTGTGGAAATGTTTGAGGCGGTGAGAAGGGGAGATCTGCTGAGCTCGAAAGTGATCCATGAGCAGCTCTATCCCGCCACCAGTGCCGTCTATTGTGACCCCCACGTTTATCTGCATACCCGGTACAAGGAGGCAGCCTTCCTCGCCGGAAGGATAAGGGGGCCCTACGTGCGCCCGCCTCAGCTTCCCCTGGGGGATGAGGAGCGAGGCCGGATGAAGGCAGCCCTGGTGAAATCGGGGATCATCTCTGAATGACGGCCACAAATAGAGGAAGCTTGCCCCCATCGACCTGCCCCATCTCGCTGATAGCTACGGCCCGGCTGAAGATTCCACCCAGCAAAGGGCATGACTGGGGCTGGCTCAGGTATCCACAAAAATTCCTATCTTCAGCGGCTTTGCCACCCCGTCATTTGTCGGGCCACAATCGTTAGGGCAGGCGGAGATGGCTACCAGGAGATCCATCTCGGCCCGAAACTCTATGTAGTCTCCTTTTTCAGATGCAGGCGGCTTAATGGTGAAGTGGCAGTCTTCATCTACCTCCACGTTCATGAAAATGTTGAACGTCCCGGGAATATCGTAATCGGCGATCCCGTACGGCCCTAAGCACTCCGCAAGGTTGTCCTGGCAGTTACGGTGGTCGTCCAGATTAAAGATATATTTATAACTGAGTCGGCAGCATCGGCTGCTATGTATCCAATGCACCCCGACCTTGTCATCGATCACTGTCATCATCACTCTTTCCCAGGGTGAACCGGAGTACAGCTTTGTGGCTTTTCTGAAACACCTGTTATTTGCCGTCGCAGTCCTCTCAGGAGAGAGCCTCTCTCTGAAGTCATGAAGGTTGAGAGAGGTCATGTCCCCCACCTGCTTTCCATCTATCTCTATCACTCTAAAGAATTGGCCTTTCGTTAGCTCGAAGGCCCTCCCTTCGGCTTTGGGTATGAGAAATTCACTCACAAGCCTTCTTGCCATTTCCCCTGCTCGTTGCTAGCTTATATTGATGAACAGCGACTGCCGCACCCGTCTCCGAGGCGGGATTAATCTCCGAAAGCCTCCAGCCGGCAAATTAAGCCCAAATCCCCGTTACAGACTTGCTGTGCAAAGGCCTTATTTCGTCCTCTGGGCTTTAACCTTTTCCCAATAATCCGGCCCCGGGTTGGCGGGCAGTTTGCCCAGCTTTTGCCATGCCAGCTTGAGGTAGCTCTTATCCACAAGCTTCCCTACGTCTATCTTCTTTTTCACGAAGCCCTTTTTCACGTACCACTGCTGCTGGCGCTCTATGTCGTCAGCATCTACGTTGCCGTTTATGTCTATCCAGGCCGGGATCATCCTCTTAAGCATTTCCCTTTTCTGGCGTGTGTGCTTTAGCAAGCTGCCAATTACAGTGTCGTGATAAGGCCCCAATTCGTAAAATCGCCGCACCCCGCGCAGGTACTCTTCAATGAAGGACTGGGCCAGCTCCGGCTTGGACTTGATAAATGGCCCACCGTAGAAGATATGGGCGTACTGGTTGTTAGGGACCACCTCCGGTATCGTGATAACAGGATACGCATAACCCTGCTGTTCCATCACTATGGTAAAGGGTGCCCAGATTTCAAGGGCGTCAACGGCCCCGGTCTTGATGGCCGTGACCATCTGGGGTAAGGGCACGGTCACCAGCTTGACATCGGATTCGGAAAGCCCCGCCTTTGCCAAGGCGGTACTTATATGGTAATGGGTTACATTGGCGATGCCGTTGCTGGCTATCTTTAACCCTTTTAGGTCCTTTACCGAGCGGATTCCCTTCTTATAAAGGTCGGCTCTTACCATTATCTTCGTATCGCTGGGCATGCCGGGCAAGTAGACACCTTTATTGGCTACCAGTTTGATATCCATGCCTCTTGCGATGGCGTTAAAGGTGCTGGCCCCGATGCCTCCGGCTGACAGATCCAGATCGCCAGTGGCTATGAAAC
>JAZGDP010000277.1:0-3779 GCA_036477885.1 Dehalococcoidia bacterium | reverse complement strand
GACGTCAACCTCCAGCAATAGGTCCGGACGGAAAAGCCCGGAGACAGCTATCGACGTCACACATGGAAGAGGATCTTTCCCCAAAACCCTTCTCCTAGCAGCCCACGCACCCTCGATGCTTTCAGCTCCTACCGCAAACACAAATATCTTGACCACATCATCCAGGCCGGATCCCGCTGCTTGGAGAACCTTCTCGATGTTGCCCCATATGTAGTCGGCCTGAGCCTCCGCGTCTCCCTTTCCTACGACATTGCCCTCAGGGTCTAGAGCTACCTGGCCTGAGATGTATACGGTATTGCCGGCCTTCACTGCGTGAGAGATCTGCAGGTTATCCCTGTATGAATAAACCCTTTCTGCATTTATCGGCGTGCCAAACATGTTCGCCTCCACTTTAATCCGGGATTCCCCATATCAACTCCGGCGGGCTCAAGAGCCCTGCCCATATCGCCCGCATTCTAGTCTTGTCCTAACGGCTTGTCGAGTCTAAAACTTCTCATTTGCATAGCGCTTCGACTGAGCCCTGTCGTGAGCCTCAGGACGAACGGCTCATCGAAAGCTCATTTAATGATAGCATGAAAATTCGGGCAAATGCTATTTTAGGGGTTACTGGATCTTAATCCTATTTACCCCAAAGTAGAAAACCAACGGCGAAGCAAATCCTTATCCCTCAACACCTCGCTGGCCGCCGAGTAGGGATCGATATCCCCGGCCGCTACTCTATCTATAAAGGTTGTCAGCGCCTCGTCTCTCCCTATCAGCTCCGTCAACTTGGCTCCGATACTCTGCTCTACGGCCTGAATGAACTCCTTCTTTCTCCTCTCCTGGCGCTTCTCGGCTAGCCTACCCGAAACCTCTAAAGCCTCCTTATGTTTTTGAATCTCCCCATATAGGTCTTCTATACCCACGTTTTTATGGGCTTGGGTAGACAGCACTGGCACCTGCCACCAGGACTGCTCACGATTAAGGCTCAACATGGCCTCCAGCTCCTTCACCAGAGCGGAGGCCCCTTGACGGTCGGACTTGTTTACCACAAGAATATCCGCTATCTCCATGAGACCAGCTTTCATCGTTTGCACGGCATCCCCCGTCTCGGGAACCAACACCACCACCACCGTATCCGCCGCCTCCATTACGTCCAGCTCTGCCTGCCCTACCCCGACCGTCTCTATGAAGACCACTTCCTTCCCAAAAGCATCCAGGAGCTTAGCCACTTTCCTGGTGGTTTTAGAGAGGCCGCCGTGGCTACCTCGCGTAGCCATGCTTCTAATGAACACTCCTTCATCGTTGTAATGACGCTGCATTCTTATGCGGTCTCCCAAGAGGGCACCTCCCGAAAAGGGGCTGGTGGGGTCCACGGCTATTATTCCCACCTCTTTGCCATCGCTATCGCCCTCGCCCCTTATCAAGGCAGTCAATTGATCCACCAGCGTACTCTTGCCAGACCCCGGCGGCCCAGTAATGCCTATATGGTGGGCCTTACCCATAGAGGAATAGATAGCCTCCATGACCTGAGGCGTCTCCGGACTATCCCGTTCTACTAAAGTTATGAGGCGTGATAGGGCCGCCTTATCGCCGCGGAGCATCTTCTCTATAAAGGCTTTGAGCAAGTTCCTCTCCCATGCCTATCATACATTGGCTTCTTAGCCAAGCATAAGATTCCCCCCTCTTTATTGTCAAGGACGCCGCCTGGGAAGAGAGTCTGTTGGGAAAAGGTTAAGCTAAGCCCAATTTAATAGAAGGGGACCATACATTCCTTAGAAAAATGAGGTTTAGACAAGAGCAAATTGCAGTCAAGGGTTAAACTACCTTAATCAGAAAGGGGGGCACCTTAAAATGGTTGAGTCATCAGCTACGAAGAGGGGGTTTCCTGGGGAGGGTTCTTTCGCGGATCTGCGCTGGATGATGTAGGCGTTTTATGGGCGGCAGGTGACGGTCTGCGAGCTCTTATTATTAGATAGGATATTGCCACCACAGCCACACCGACAAGTAAGAGAAATCCCACTAAACCGATGAATCTGACACCTACAAGCAAAGCTATAACAATCAAGCCCAGGATTGTGAAAAATAGGTAGCGGCTCGAAATTACCTTAGTGGAGTGTATATTTAGTCCGCCAGGGCCCTTACGGAAGTTTGGAATCTCCGACTCAATAAAACCTGTTTCGGTATCCCTGGGGGCAATGTCACCGGTATCCTTCAGGATCTCCTCTATCTCCCGCTTCCACTTCTCAGCCATCTTATCCTCCCGCTATTTACAACTCGGAGAGAAGCCAAGGCTATTCAACCTCGCCAAAGAAACCTCCTTCATTCTATCCCTTTCGCCAATAGGAAGTCAATATCTAAAGAGAGTAAAAGGCATACTAATCTCATTAAATACCCTTTGACTGAAGGGTGATATAATCGTTACAAGCGCACCTTTGACTCCACCACAAAGCCATAAGGGGTATGCAGCAGATCAAGAAGAAAAAGAAGGTGCAGGAATCTTGATAATGGGCTCAATGAGGACTATAATCGAGGTGGCCTCTAGAGAATTTAGGCCCATTCTTAAAGTGTCGATAGAGCCGGTAAGGAGCTGAGGGGCTACTTATCTATGAAGAAGGGAGGTGCGGCACTCATGAAGAAAAAGCTTCTTATGAGCGTTTTAGCCGGTACCGGGCTAGCCATGGTAGCGAGACTGGTCCTAAAACGCCGAGCCAAGAAAGAAGAGGCCTAAGGGGGGGTGGACAAGCAATAGTTACGCCGAAGCTCCGTTTATTCGATACATAGGGTATTTTCTAGCCAGCCTTGTCCAGCAAATTGAGAGACGTGATCTGCCTGTATTTATTCATTTGTTAATAATTATTCCTTAATAGGAAAATATTAAGGAAAGCTAATGGCTGAAAAGAGCCTGGAAATCGATAGGGCGATAGAAGAGGAGATAAGCGAAAATAAGTTTCCTTTGCTCCTTAGTACATGGGAGGATTTTAAAGCCTTTCTCGGCTCCGCCGAACCGGTAGAACACCTTCTACTGACCGATAAACAGAAGATCGAGCTCGGAGTGGTTACCGAGAGCCTTTTGGCTGTATTACGTGTAGATACCAAAGGCTCCTTGATTACCATCGCCGAGCTCGATCACGTTAAGGGAGTGGATTTTGGGAACTTCGAACCCTCCTCAAAAAAGGAGCCTCCAATTCAGTTAAACGTCTGGTTTTCGGACAATACCAGGTTTTATTGGGCAGGAAACAAAGAGGATCTGGAGCAGATGAGACGGTTTGGCTTGCGAGTAAGTCAATATCTCATTAAGAAGTCCACCAGAGATAAAACAAAGTCTTCAACTTTAAAGTCGAGGGTAGTTGATACCCCTATCTAGGTGGGTGATAGAATCACATAGCTAACCCATGTTTAACACGATAACAACGAGGAGATCCTAAATGGAGGGCAGGAGTGGAATCTAACCCATTGTTCCTCTTTGTATTAAGTGTAGGAAGCTACCTGGTGGGCTCTTTCCCCACGGCCTATGTGTTAGTGCGAAAATTCGCCCACAAGAACGTCATGGAATACGGCAGCGGCAATGTCGGCACCATGAACACCCTGCGGGCCACCGGCTCCCTGCCCCTCACCCTTCTGGTATTGATAGGAGATATGGGCAAAGGCGCCGTGGCGGTGGTAGCGGCCTATTTTTTGGCTGGTGCCTTCGATTACGATAAGGAGATGGCTGTTGCCGTAGCTGGCATAGTTGCGGTGTTAGGACACAACTATCCCCTCTTCCTGAAATTCAAGGGCGGTAAGGGTATAGCTACAGC
>JAZGDP010000276.1:0-3861 GCA_036477885.1 Dehalococcoidia bacterium | reverse complement strand
ACCACCGGCGATACCCCGGGGGGAGTTCTCATTTTATTGGTCGCTGAATCCACCCTCAGAGCCGATTGAGGCGTCTCGGGGTCTGGGACCTGCTTGGCACAGACGATGATATTCATAGGCTTTACCCCTTTTTTGGTAATTGGCGAAGGTTTCGAGGGTATTTCTCCGGAAAGGTATACCTCGAATTCGGTTGGTAATTCTATCACTGCTATTTTGGGCTGTCAAGGCGATTCAAGGGTGGAAATGCCCTAGATTAGCGATGCCTAGAGAGCTGGCAGATTAGGATGGACGGCAGAAGCTATGGGGGTGTATACTATTCACCTCCATAGGCATAGCTACATCAAAAACATTTAGGAGGTAAATGTGGCGGAGCAAGATATTCTTTATGAGATTGAAGACGGGGTTGGCACCATAACCCTGAATCGCCCTCAGAGCCTTAATGCCATAACCGAGGAGATGCTGGCCGCATTGGCGGAATTCCTCGAGGAGTCCAAGAGAGACCCCAATGTAAAAGTCCTCGTTTTAACTGGTGCAGGGAGAGCCTTTTGCGCCGGTGCCAACCCCAGAAAGTTAGATATGGATAAGGACGAAGAGCTCCTGCCCTTTAGGGATGAGGAGTCTCTACTATCCTGGGGCCAGTCCCTTTACTGGGCCTTCATAAATTACGATAAACCCCTCCTGGCGGCTGTAAACGGCCCGGCAGCGGGGGGAGGCATGGACCTGGCTACTTCCTGCGATATAAGGATAGCCTCCGATAAGGCCAAATTCCGCATGGCCTTTGTGAGGATGGGCGTTACCCCCAGCGGCAGCAGCGCCTATTGGCTACCCAGGCTGGTTGGCCTGGCCAACGCTTATGAGCTGATCTGGACGGGAAAGGTGATAGATGCTCAGGAGGCCTACAGGATTGGCTATGTAAATCGAGTGGTGCCCCACGATGAGTTGATGGCCACCACCAGGGAGTTGGCTCTGACGTTGGCCAAAGGCCCTACCGTAGCCATTCGGCTTTCCAAACGATTGATTCGGCAGTGCCTAAATATGGATGTATTCAGTGCCCTGGGGGTGATAGAGGCTGCTGAATTCATTACTGAGAACACCGAGGATGCCAAAGAGGGGCCTAGGGCCTGGGTGGAGAAACGAGAGCCTCAATTCAAGGGACGCTAAGGAAGGGAGGCCGCTGTTAAATCTCTATTTGAAACCTTGACTTTACAAAGACAGCAGGTTTATACTTTGGGAGAAAGGGAGATGATGAAGATGTCAGACCCTACATTAGTAGAAGAGGCTCAGCAGCCAGAAGAAGAGGCAAGGAGAAAGCCTATAGTGCTTAAAGTGCTTCAAGAAGAGGGTTGCTGTGGGCCTAATTGTGGCCCCGATACCTGCTCGTGCCCTTAGCTGCAATTGAGCATAGCTTTAACCTTTAAGATTATCTTGTAGTCCTATTTGTTGCTACCTCCTTCTTGTGGGAGGTAGCAATTTCTTGACAAGCGCGCTTTCAGGGCAAAGCCTACCTATTATTTCCCTCCCTGGCCCATCCCTTATGCTTACAGTAAAGGGCAACCCTCTGTTGACATCGAGTAAAACGGGGCCTTGTTGAAAAAAGCCCATGCCTGAGCGGGTGGGATGTATACGTAAAGGGGTAAGCTAGCTCAAGGGTATGTCTTTTAAGAATGGGCTACGTCTCACCGCCGCTAAGGCTCATATATTTTCTCCTCCACTACGAATTCATGTGGCCGTATCCTGGCTTACGTCTCTCTTCCGCCACCAGCCGCTACCCCTTGCTAGGGAAAAAGGCAAGGTATATTCTGTTTCTTAGGAGAGAGGTCCCGGCCCTTGGCATTAGAGGCGTCATTTAAGGGAAATTAGGATAACACTTGGGTACACCTAGTTAAGGGAAGAGGGAAATATTTGCTCATAAAACGTTTATATATAGATATGTTTACGAGTATAGTCGTAATAGCTAAAGGTTTTCCCTCTACCCTGGCAGGGTTCTTCCTGGGAGCCAGTTTAACAGGCTTTGTGGCGGTCAACGTGGGACGCTTCATAGGGGGAAACGTCGCCAATGCGGCCGTGGATTTTTTCGCCGGGTCGGGGGGAGCCATGCTAGGAGGGGTGGTAGGGGCGATTCTTACAATCCTTAAACCCATGAGCCAATACACTAGCATGGGGGTTATTGCAGGGGTCTTTATTGGGGGTAGCGTGGACTTTTCCTTCTTCTTACTACGGGGAGGGCCTATAGGGGTTTTATTGGGAGCTGTAATTGGGGGACTGGCAGGACTGGCAGCAAAACATGTCATAAAAAGTGTAGTGAACCCCAGAAGAGGAGCCAAAAGGCTTTAGCCCTCTAACATTCTGGGCACATAATTTCTCTACCTAAGGTGGCGCAAACAAGGAGTGATAGCCGTGAATAGTGGATTTGGCTGGGGAGCATCGGCTGTGGTGGGTCTTGCAATGGCCTTTGGCTTTTTCTCTTGCCAATCATCTACGGCTCTGCCACCCCTGGAGCCACAGCCCACATCCACTGCCACAGCCCCACCACCTGTGGAGCCACAGGCCTCACCTACTGAAGATGCTGCTGAATTACCTCTATCGCCCCCTCCATTTTCCCTACCCAATGCGCCTGATAGGGACCTTTTTGCCCTGGCCCAAGAGCTTCGATTAAACGCCTCGGGGCCTATCCCTCGGGTGGTCAACTCCCAGTCCCCCGAGTATCAAGTAGGACACCAGCAGAGCTTCTCCTTGATAGACCTGGAGAGCAGAGAGCCTTTCACCATAGATGCCACCCTCCGCTTCGTTACTCCCAAGGTATATATGTATGTCCAGGACGGGCTAAACATACCCCAGAAGGATATCGAGCGCTCCGCCGAGACCTTCGAAAGGGAAATATACCCCAGCGTCACTGCCCTTTTTGGTCAGGAGCCAGTCCCAGGCATAGACAACGACTCCCACATAACCATCCTTCACGCCGAGATACCCGGAGCTGCGGGCTACTTCAGCTCCACCGATGAGTATCCCAAGGAGATCAACCCCCTAAGCAACGAGAGGGAGATTATATACATCAACGTGAATTCCGTAAAACTGGATTCCCCCTTCTACTACTCGGTGCTGATTCACGAACTGCAGCATGCCATACATTTCAGGGCGGACCCCACTGAGGAGGTTTGGATCAACGAGGGATTATCGGTCCTCAGCGAGGAGCTTAACGGCTATCCTTCTCGTCTTAAGGACTTTTTTGCTCGTTCGCCCGATACCCAGCTCAACGCCTGGCCCCTGGAGCCCACCGAAAGTGGCCCCAGCTATGGAGCAGCCTATCTATTCATGAAGTATCTCGCTCAGCAGTACATCGGCGTTGAAGGGGTGAGGGGGTTGGTAGAGGAGCCAGCCGACGGCATCCAAGGGATAGAGGAATACCTTCATAAAAAAGGGATTGAAGTCAGCTTTGAAGAGATTTTTAAGGATTGGGTCATAGCTAACTTCCTGGACATTCCCTCGGGAGGCTTATATGAGTATGAAGACATCGATTTAAACGTTAGGCCCACGGAAAAGGTCTCCGATTTTGTTACCAGCTCCGGCATCGTCCATCAGTATGCTGCCGATTACATCATCATCGAGCTAAAGGAGGGCGATGTCCGCCTTACCTTTGAGGGGAATACCGACGTCAAGCTCTTGCCCAACGAGCCTCACAGCGGAGCTTACCAGTGGTGGAGCAATCGGGGAGACGCTATTAATGCTACCCTCACTCGAGGGTTCGACCTGTCGGGATTGGATAAGACGACCCTGAGGTTCTGGGCCTGGTACGACATAGAGGACAATTTCGATTATGCTTACGTGGAGGTATCCATCAATGGAGGAGTTACCTGGTCCATC
>JAZGDP010000275.1:0-5627 GCA_036477885.1 Dehalococcoidia bacterium | reverse complement strand
AGATAACTCATCACCCTCCCTCATAAGAGGCTGCATCTATTTACTGAGGAGCGGAATTTTCGGATAGAATAGAATCGCGTCTGTAAGGATCGTAGGATATATGCCAGCGCTGAACAACCTATTGGTCAACCCGGAGGTCTATCTTCTCTCTGACGCCGAGTCGGAGGCGGATACCTTCATACGCACAGGAGTGTTGAGGGTTACGGGCCTGCTGTGCCATACTGTATGAGTCGATAGGGTTCTGCGAGCCCTGGAGGGGCTCGATGCAGTAAGGTCGGTGGAGTTCCTTCCGAAGCCGGACCGATTCGTAGTGGAATACGACTCTAAGACCATTGATGCAGACCAGCTTAGAGATGCGGTTCTGTCAACGGTGGTAGGACGGAGAGCTAGAAGGATGTTGGGAAGGTTGGGAGGCCGGCGAAACCCGGGAGAAGAGGTGGAACTATGAGTAAGAAGGAAGGCTATGCCCATCCGGAGATGCTGGCGGAGACCGAGTGGCTGGGGGAGCATCTGGACGACCCAGAACTACGCATCGTGGACATGGGCCCCGCCGATGGATATAAAAGGGCCCACATAAAGAACGCCATCAATTTCCCCAGGGAATACTTTAAGGACCCCAAGAATCAGCTTCACGTCACGCCTCCCAAACAGTTCGCCACGATGATGGGCAGTGTGGGCATAGGCAACGACAATAGAGTGGTGGCCTACGATGAGTGGGGAGGCCTCTATGCCGCTCGCCTCTGGTGGGTGCTTAACCTCTACGGCCACACAAAAGTCCAGGTGCTCAACGGTGGCTTTACCAAGTGGCTCAAGGAGGGGCGCGCCGCTGTTGCCGGCTCGGTGGCATCCTACTATCTAACCCTCCCCGAGCCCAGCTACCCCAAGGCTACCTTCGTCCCCAAGATCAACCCGGATATCTATTCCAGTTGCGATTATCTCAAGGAGCACTGCAATAAACCGGACGTGGTGACGGTGGACGTGCGCTCCGATGGCGAATACTGCGGGACCAATCCCCGCCACAACAAGAGGCCAGGCCACCTCCCCGGCACGGTGCACATAGAGTGGATGAACTGCGTTACCCCCGACGAGCTCAGGGTCTTCAAGCCGCCCGGGGAGCTTTTGCAGATGTTTCAGGAGGCAGGGGTTACCAGGGATAAAGAGGTGATCACCTATTGACAGGCCGGCATACGTGCGGCGCACGTACTGTTCACTCTCAAGCTCCTGGGGTATGAGCGGGTGCGAAACTATGATGCCTCCTGGGGGGAGTGGGGCAACCGGGATGACACCCCTATAGAGCGATAGTCCCTAAGAGCCTTTTTAGATTATCTGTAGTCCTTTGAGCTATCTCCTCTACCGTTACGCCCTTGAGCTGGGCCAGCTTTTCAGCTACCTGCTTGACGTGGGCGGCTCTGGCGGTTCGTCGGGCGGGCCACAATTAGAGTCCTCTCCTTCACACTTCCGTCACGTCGTCCCTTATGCGACGGTTTTAGGCTGTCTCAGCCACTGCCCTATGCCCCTTACGACCCTCGAGCAGGCTATAAACCACAGGGATTACCACCAGGGTGAGAAGGGTGGAGGTTATGAGTCCCCCTATGACTACCCAAGCCAATTCGGCCCCGATAAAGCCGCTACGGCCCCCCAGGCCCAGGGCCAGGGGCGAGAGGACGAGGATCGTCGTGGTAGCCGTCATGAGGATGGGGCGTAACCGAGTCCGTCCTCCCTCTATTAGCGCATCGTAGATGCCTAGGCCCCTCTGTCGCAGTTGGCCCACGTAGACGATGAGAACAATGGCATTAGTTACAACAAGCCCCACCAGCATGAGACCTCCCATCATAGCCGGCATGCCCAGGGTACAGCCACTGCAAGCTAGCAGGGCGGGGAACACCCCTACCAGGGCCAAAGGCAAGCTAAGGATAATAGTCAACGGATTCCGCACGGAGCGAAGGGTAATCACCATTACTATAAATACTAAGACTATGGCTCCACCGACGGCGATAAACATAGACCGAAACCCCTCGGCAATCAACGCAAAGACCCCACCGGTTTCCACCTCTACCCCAGGAGCCAGATCGATGCCATCGATCTGGCTGTTGACGGCGCTCTCCACGGCGCGGGCGTCGTCAATAGTGATGGTCCCGGTGATGCTGGCAGCCCGGTTACCGTTGACCCGGCTGACTTGAAGGGGAACAGCCTGGAGTTGCACATTGGCTATATCTCTCAGTCTGGTGGAGCCGTCATTCCCAATCAGCAGGGCCCCGACCTTTTGCTGGTCCCTTCTATCCTCAGGGCTCAGCTGGAGTACGACGTTGACCTCCTCGTTGCTGAGACTCACCCGGGATACCTGTTTTCCCCCGATGATCTCCTTCAGTAAGGTGGACTGAGCCTCCGCCTGCTGCGCAGTAAAACCCTGGGCAATGGCCCTCTCAGGGTCGACCTCAACAATGAGTCGAGGAACCACCGCCGCAAGATCGCTGCTAACGTTGACAAGGCCAGCCACGTCCCGGAGCTCCTCGACGATTCGCTCATTAGCCTGGGAGATCCCCTCTGGATCCTCACCGCTCACGGTAATCTCGACCGTGTTCCCCGAGGAAGGGCCTCCACCCTGGAATGCCACCACAGTAACTGTTCCCAGGCCTGAGTAGTCGTCGAACTCCTGTCGCAGGCTTTTGAGGACCTCGTCTGGATCGGCGCCGGAGTTGAGACCGATGAAGATGTTAGCGATATTGGGGCCGCCGACAAAGCCTCCGCCCTGGGCAAAGGGGGAATCGCCCCTCCCCACCGTTGCCTGATAGGTTTCTACCCCTGCTGTGGCTCCCAGCACTGCTTCGACTCGCTTCAATTCTTCTACCGTGATCATTGGCGAGGTGTCTGGGGGAAGCTCTAACTTGGCCAAGAGCACCTGCTCAGTAGAGGAAGGGAAAAAACTCACGGGAATTAAAGGTGCCAGAGCAAAGCTTCCCACCAGGAGCAACCCCGCAAGAACCAGGGTCATAGCACGGTGACCCAAAGTCCAGCGAAGGACCGGCGTATACAACCTTTGAAGCACCGTCTCCCGCTGGCCATGTTCCGGCCTTAACCTGATGAACAGGGTTGCCAGGGCGGGGACTACTGTCACCGCTACCAGCAGCGAGGCCAGCAAGGCAATGGTTACCGTGAGGGCAAATTCGGTGAAGAAAGCGGCCACAATGCCGCCTACAAGCACTAAGGGGAGGAAAACGGCGATGGTGGTTATAGTAGAGGCAAAGATGGCCGAGGAAACCTCTCGGGTGCCTGACACCGCTGCCTCGAACCTGCTCTCTCCGCGCCTCATGTGGCGGTAGATGTTCTCCAAAACCACGATGCTGTCATCCACCACCCGCCCGGCGGCTATGGTCATTCCTCCAAGAGTCACAATATTAAGGCTGATGCCCAGAAGACCTAGCACAATGAAGGTAACCAGGATGCTGAGGGGGAGAGAGACCGCTATTACCAGAGTAGGTCGCACACTGGTCAAGAAAATAAACATCACCATTACGGCAAAGAGCGCACCAAGCAATCCCTCCCGGCTCAAGGCGCTGATAGAGTCCTCGATCTCCTTTGCCTGGTTCACGATAACCACCACCTCTAGATCCGGGCCCAGTTCAGAATTGAGCTCCTCCACTGCATCTATCACAGCGTTTGCTATGTCCACCGTATTGCCGCCGGGCTTCTTCGTTACGGCAAGCCCCAGGCTTGGCTTGCCATTGGTGCGGGTGATGGTGGAGTTGGGTGCCGTGGTGACACTGATTTCGGCCAGGTCTCCAAGGATCACATCGTCATCGGGGGACAGCCCGTCCGGAGTAGCTGCGATGCTCACCACCACCCGTTCAATCTTTTCTAACTCCCCCAAAGGGTCGTGGCTTTCCAGCACCCCAGCGACCTGCGAGGGCGATATTTCGTGTTCCTCTAGCTCTTCAGTGTTCAGAGTGACCAGGACCTGGCTCATCCCGCCGCCTGTTACCTCGACGTTGAACACCCCCTCGATCTTTAGCAATTCGGGCACTACCCGGGAGTAGACGACCTTCTCCAGGTCCGGAATTTCACGGTCGCCCAGCAAACTAAGCTGCATAATGGGAAACATGCCGGGGTTCAACCTCTGGGCCCGGGGCTGAGCCACTCCCGGGGGCAAGGCGAGCTTATCTATGTTCGCCAATAGAGTCTTTTCTGTGGCCTTCATATCGGTGCCAAAGTCGAACTGAGCGATCACTACCGAGAGATTGTCTGTGGATATGGATTGGTAGTTTATCAGTCCCCCAAGGTTGGCGACGGTGCTTTCCAGCGGCACCGAAACGTCTTTCAGCACCACTTCGGGATCGTCCACTGGATAACGGGCGGAGATAATTATTACGGGCAGGTCGATGTCTGGCAGGAACGCCGTTTGCAGCCCGAATAGCGTGAATATACCGCCCACGACGATGCCGATGGCGGCCAATACGACCACTATCCGGCCGCGGAGGGCGAGCCGGGTCAATAGAGTCGCTAGAAACGTCATATCAGTTCAGCGTTCCTCCGCCCGTAGGCCAGGTAAGTCCTCTCGTGGTATTCCTCTTCCTCGTTCCTCCAGAGCGTTCACTAGAAGTTCCATTGTCTGGGCCACTGCCTGAAGCTGTTCAGCAGTGAGTAGTTTGAGAATCTCGGTGATGCGGCTTCGGCCAAGGCGCCATAATTTCTCGCCAGTCTGTCGTCCCTTGTGGGAAAGATCGCATACCACTGCACGGCGGTCTAGAGGATCCTCCATCCGAACGACCATTCCCTTCTCAACTAACCGGTCCACCAGACTCGTGGCCGTGGACGTTGATACGCCAAGGTGAGTCGCCAGAACGCTCATCCGGGTAGGCCCCATGGTCAAAAGAAGCATGATGGTTCTAAACTGTGGCATCGTTAGATCCAGCGTTATCCACTCCTCTGGTAGAGGTGGACGCGTGCTTTGATACAGTCTTGTAACGAGGTCCGCTACCCGTCCTATAAGTTGTTCCTGCTGTTGCGCCATGCTAGACCTCCGTTATTTCGTCTAGGGCATATATTTAGCATTTAGCGGATAATTAGCATTACATGTTATTTTACCTTGATACAAGTGTGTTTTCAAATGGCCTCATCCGGTGTGACATCGGGCTCCAGGTTAAGTGTGGATCCGGTTCAACCCGGCGGGTGCAGTCTCGAACGATGTTCCACGCCGTCTTGCGGTTAGGGGCACGTTTGGCAGTGGTGCTTATGAAGATTTACTCAGACCTGATCCCAGTCCGCTGTAGATACCCTCGCATCCCCCGCCTCCACTAAACTAGCTTTGGGAAGCCCGCAGGTATTGCCTGCCCCCAGCCCCTCGAGCCCGCTGAAGGAGGTTCCCTAGATCCTGGGGGTCATAGTCATCCAGGTGGGTATGGCAATCAGCTAACATTATATCTATTGTTATGGGGTCTGATGCTGAGCCTTCTTGGCCTTCTCCTCCTCCACCAGGATGCGCCGGAGCACCTTTCCTATGGCTGTCTTGGGCAACTCCTTCCTGAACTCTATCAGCTTAGGGATTTTATACTTGGCCAGCCGCTCTCTACAGAACTCCACGATCTCCTCGGGGGTGGTGGTCTCTCCCTCTCTTAAAACTATATAGGCCT
>JAZGDP010000274.1:0-5978 GCA_036477885.1 Dehalococcoidia bacterium | reverse complement strand
AAAATATCCCCCGCCTCCCCCCTGTAGATGACGCCTTGTTCGTCCTTGACAACCAACTTACCTTCCAACACAATCTTCGCTTCCGCATAAGTGTACTCAAAGGGTAAATCGCCTTCGCCCTGGAGCCTCCAGATTGCCACAGTTAGAGGAGCTCCAGTGTCAGCAACGGGCAATTCTTTGGCCAAGCTGTGATGCTCCCCTACGTCGACCCTATCCAACTGAATGGAGCCTTTCTTAATGAACTCGATTGTGCCCGCTTTAACAGCCTGTGTATCTTGCGCCATAATTCCACCTCCTAAACTAATTAGCGTTTACCTAACACCCCACCAACGGGTTAAGTCCCCATCCATCGCCCAGATTGTACCACACCATTATGCAACAGTTTGGCAATAAAGAATAACGGCTGTAGGCTTCATGGTCAACTGTCGTGCACGCCCCAATACTTACTTGGTACCGGCATTGTTCTGTGCACGTAGACGGAGCACCTTTAGGTGAAATAAAGTTGGGCTAGCTTATAAGCTGGGGTAAAGGCCACTGCAGTATCAGCCATGAGTCACCTCCCAGGGGTTGATCGCCTATAGTAACTTAAGATGGTATGTTAACGACAGTTCCCTAGATTCATCAAGTCTACGGATATTAGCATAATGTAAAGAGGTATAAAGAAAGGGGCCTCCGAAATTTCAGGGGCCCCTCTCTTTTTGGGCATCTAGGAACCGGAGTCTAACCCCAAAAACGGAATCCAGGCTGTCCAGATGTCCTCGTTCTCGGCCATCCATTGGCGCACCGCCTGTTCTATAGGCACCTCATCTATATCCACGGCCAGGATCATCTTGTTCTGGTCGTCGTTGGAGAGGTTGAAGTTCCTGAAGAACTGGGCCGCCTCGGGGTTCTCCTCTATCCAATCGGGGTTGGCTATATTGAAGGTGATGTCCGTGGGGAAGTCGCAGGCGAAGGTGGGGTCGACACCCTCCACATAGCCCCAACACTCATCGGTATAGGCGGGCAGAGGAATTCTGGTAATTTCGTACTTGGCGGGTATCCAGTGGGGCGCCCACATATAGAATAATAGGGGTTCTCCCCGGGTGTAGTAGGAATCTATCTCGGCAAACAGGGCAGCCTCAGAGCCTAGATAGACGTGCTCATATTCCAGGCCCAGGTTGGCCACCCTCTCCTCGTCATGGGCCGCCCAGCCCACCACGGGAGCGCCTACCCAGCGCCCTTTATCGCCGCTCTCCGGGGTCTTGAACAGGTCCTTGTACTGATTGAGGTCTGTCCAATCCACCAAATCTGGAGCCGTGGCCTCTATGCCCCGCTCCGGGTCTCCCTCAATGACGTAGGTGAAAACCCAATATCCTGTGGTTCCTATAATACCCATGGGCTCCTGGCTCACCACTGACCCGCTTCCCCCCTCTTCTGCCAGGAACTCCTCCATCTGGCCGATACTATAGGAGGGCCAGATCTCCATGACCACGTCCAAGTCGCCGGCCTCTAAGGCTACCCACTGGGCGGTGTAGTCCGCAAATATCAGCTCTACATCGTAGCCCATCTCCTCTTCGAGGATGATTTTGGCCAGGTTTATATCCACGAAGTTGCCCGTCCAGTCGTTTTCGGCAATCCTGATGAGGCCCTTCTCCTCTGTAACGGACGTAGCCGTTGGCGCAGGGGATGTAGCCGTGGGAGCGACTGCCGCTTCCTCCTCTTCCTCACCGCCACAGGCCGCAGCCACCAGCACCACCACCATCACCGCCGAGGCCAGAAGCATCCACTTGCTTAAACGCTTCTTACGCATATTTACCTCCTTTGTGTGATTCCTTCCCTGCTTTCGTCTGAGTCTACTCTTATTTGATGGATTACGCTATCACCCCCCAACGCTAACACTTGTCAACAATGCCCTTCACCTACGGTAAAGCAGTATATATAATATCATACTAAATAGCAAGAATTTCGGATTTATTCCTCCATCCTTTTCCGTGATTATATTTGCCTCACGCAGGTGTAAGGTTATATAGCTTGACGGCATTTTCCCCCATAATCTTCTTCTGGTCCTCCTCAGATAAAGACTGGATGGCCTCCTTTAATTCCTTTACCGGTTCTACGTGACCCTCATAATGAGGATAGTCAGAACCCCACATCAGTTTGTGGGCTCCCCCCAGTTGGGCTATTGCCGGAAAAGTCCTCTCATCGGGCTCCCCAGAGATCCAGCACTGCCGCTCAAAATACTCGCTGGGGGGAGTTTCATCTCCGTAGCGTTTTCAAACTCCCTGTATTTAGCATCCATATGGTCCAGCCAGTGGGCTATCCAACCACACCCCGTCTCCAGTACTACAACTTTAAGTTGGGAAAAAGGCTCAAAGACCGCCCCTTCAAATAAGCTGGTGAAGGCCAGTTGAACAACCCCGTTTATCATAACGTTGAAGAAGAAGGAGTTGCCTACGTAGGCCTCTCCCATGGGATATAAGTGGTGCCCCACATATTTGGGATTATTGATAACATGTATCGACACTGGCATCCCCAGATCCTGGGCCTCGGCCCAGAAGGGATCATAATATCGGTTTCCGAAAGGACGTCCGTTTATAGGGCGAGAGAAGAGAAATGTCCCCTTCATCCCTAGCTTGGCCACCCTCCTCAGCTCTTTGATCGCCTCGTCGATGTCCAGCAAGGAGATATGAGCGATGGGGATCAAGCGACGGGGGTAGAGATTGCAGAAGTCAAGCAGCCAGTTGTTGTATGCCCGGCAGTAGGCCGCCGACAGATCAAGAGGCGCGGTGGCGCTGAAGCCGGGGAAGGCCTAGAAGCGGGGTAGCACATGCTCCTTACCGCCACTGACATCTACGACCTTCACCGTCCATCAGAGTGCGTTGAGGGTGTACCTCAAGCACGTACGTGAACCCGAGGCAGACCCAGGCCCTGGAGAAGATGCTCTCCATCTCTCGCTGGTAGAACTCGGGGGAGGTGTAACAACTGGAGGGAAGTATCGGGCTCTCCGAAAGCTGTGTTGGATTGTTTTTCGTCGCCATCGCCAACCCCTCTTTCCGCTAGAATGCCTGTATGGATTTGTAACGGATATATTATATCATCCCATCTTCCTCGCCAAGGTGAGGGGCTTTATCTGCTATTCTACTTAGAGCCTCAACTTTTACGTAAGGGTTGGGGAAATCCTTAAGAGGAGTTTATTGCCTTAATCAGGGCCTGGGCATGCCTAGGGTTTTACGGCGGTCACCACTGAATGTAGCCCCTCCAAAAGGATTTGCTTGGGAGAGGTGAAGCCTACCGAGGTGAACACCTTGGCCATGTCATCGGCATTATGACATCCCCCTCGGCCCCCAAAAAATATCCTGACCGCCAAACTCCACAAGGCTGTTCCAGAGTGTGTTTCTGTATGAGGCCCCATTATCAGAAGGTCTTGTACGATGATTAAGCCACCCGATATCATAGAGTCATAGGCCTTTTTTATCAGCTTCCGGCATACCTCCAGAGGCTCCTGGCACAAACAGCCCGAAAATAGGACCGCATCGTAGCCTGAGCCGTATGAAGTGGCAAGCCAATCGCCAGCCAATGTGGAGATTCGTTGGGAGAGGCCTTCGGCTTCAATCAACGACCTGGCCAGCGGCAGGGCCTTTTCCTGATCGAAGACCACTGCCGTGAGGTCGGGGTATGCCCTACAAAAAGCCATGGAGTAACTTGCCGCCCCAGCAGCTACGTCCAGAAGTCTTCTCTTGCCCCTCAGGTCGACATTCTCCACAAGCACGTCCTGCTGCCCCGATAGAGCTAACTGATGCATAGACATCATGTAAGAGTGCCAGTGTCCTGCCAGGTCCTGCCTTGCCTCAAGCTCATGGTGGATACGGTCCCCTGTTAGCACTGCTACATGTAACAGCTCCCAGAGGGTCCATGCATCTGTACGAAACAGCACCCACTCGGCCATATATCTGGGCTCCCCCTCTACCAGGTAAGTATCGCTCACTGACGCGTTTTGATACTGGTCACCGGTCTTGTTCAGCAGACCTATGGCTGCACAGGCATTCAAGAAGTACTCCATATGAACATCGCTTGCCCCTAGCTCCTTTGCTATCTCCGCTGAATTAAGCTTTTTCCCCTTCAATTTGGTAAACAGGTCCATCTTAATAGCGGCTCGCAATACACCAGGGGGCCAAGTCGCCATCGATAACTGGGTGAGCAAATCCGGTTCACCCCGGTTGGCCAGTTGGGAAAAGATTTCGCCGGTGTTCATGAATCACCTCCTATTGAAGATTCTCCTCCTGTGTTCCCCTCAGACGTTTATTCTGGGATCACTCATATAAACCTCCCCTTCTAGCTAAAATGCCTGAAGGTATGTTATCCTAGGCTTTTCCTCGATAACTCCTCTTTCAGGATCTAAACAACGAGGACAAGGCCGCTGAAGGCTAATTTTTCCTGGGAGGCCATCTTAAGTTCCAGCCCCGCATTTTTATAAGTACTGTACACATCTATTCCACTCGCTTCCATCGAAGGTCTCGCTTCATACGGACGGATACAGGGCGCATTAGTGTTACAAAAGTCGAATGCTTTTTTCCCCGATGTACCTTTCCGCCAGCATAAATAGCACGACCAGCTTACGTAACCAACAGCAAAGAAATAGCCTCGATTATGTCCTTCCCGCTCAACCATCATCACAATATCGTGTAGTTTCCTCCAATAAGGGATTGCGAATTGCTCATAAAAGAGGGCATACTTTCTCTCCCGCCACATTTTGCAATAGGGTACTCCTTCACGCTGAATCCATTCCCAATGTTTTTGGGGTACAGTTGTCTCCACCGCTAATAAAATGCCCCATTTGTATTTGGCCACAATACTAGCTGTTTCTGTTGCCGTGGGGGAAAAGGGTGGACACATGAGGTTCACCCCATACGATTCACAGGGAGGAATCCTGCACTTGAGGGTCACTCTCTCATCACAAACAACATGCGCTGCTTCAATAAGCTTAGCCAGATTTGCACCCTGCTTAATGGCTAACTCACAAATTTCTTTCGAATCAGCCTCAAAACTTTTCGCATCTTCTTTAACCGTTTCCCAGTTAAGCTTGGGCGTGGCTACTTTATATTTAGTCATTTTATCCTCCTCTTTACGCTCAATAAACCTTTTCAAACCTTTTCATACAACTGGGTCAATTGTTCTTGTGAAACCTCTGGGGGATTTCCAGAAATATTTGCTAATTTGTAAGCCAGTTCTACTAGCGCGGGAATATCTTCCCTTCTTACACCTACTTCTCTTAAGGTCTGAGGCAACCCTATATCCTTAGATACAGGTTTCGTAGGGGATATCTTATATCTTCCCCGAACCCCTGTCAATTGAGCGGCCCAGTTTCTGGCTATCGCTTGTAGCCATTGGGCTACTTCTATTTGCCGAAAGGCCAGAAGGAGCTAGCCCACCTCCACTATTGGAAATATAGATGAATAAAAGTGCAGAAGTGCTTCAGCAGTGTTGGCCCATCTCGGATAGAACGTACCCGCTTGAATCAGGCTCTTATCGGTCCAGGAACAAGTCCCGATATATGTATGCGCCATGTTATATTGATTATAGGCTGTGTGAACTGCATATTGAAGAAGTGAAGACTCTATAGCGGGAATGCATATTTTATAGGGGAAAGGCCTTTTTAGGGAAAGTAAAGGTCTACAGGAATGCGCATATGATAAGCTCATAAGCTCATTTATAAAATGCTCATATGCAGTACATAATTAGGAAAGTGTATAGTGCTCATTTATGCGGAAATTATAGGCATTTTCCATAATAACAGATGGAAAGTTTATAGAAAACGTAGCAGAAAACTTTCTAATAATGTTGCTTTATGCTTTTAGGAACGGTTTTCTAGGAGTTGTAGGAAAGGTTTTCTAAAGGTTTTCTAAGGAAGCTTCTAGAAATTCCCTACAACTTCGTAGAAATGATGGAAAGTGAGGAAAGTGCAATGGGAAGCTTAGGTGTTATGCAGGAAATCAGGGAAG
>JAZGDP010000273.1:0-2547 GCA_036477885.1 Dehalococcoidia bacterium | reverse complement strand
ACCTGTGACGTAAGCGGCATGTTTTGGGCAGATGTGGATACACTGGAGGACTATCAATCTGTAGATAGCCTTTTGAAGGAGAATCATGGAGAATGTGTATGATGGCTTCGTATCGCGCCATCTGAATCGACGTATTTCACGCCCACTGGCGTATATTTTGGCATACACGCCGGTGACGCCTAATCAGGTCTCGTTTGCCAGCCTGGGAATCGCATTGGCCACCTTCTTCTTCTTTCTTTACGGCCTGCATATTACCGCAGCCCTCCTAGCCCAGACCGTCTCCATAGTAGACGGGGTTGACGGCGACCTGGCGCGGAGAAAAAAGATGAGCTCGGCCTTTGGAGGGTACATGGATTCCATGCTGGACCGCTACGCGGATGCCCTCATCTTTCTCGGACTCACCATATGGGCGGCTGGCGACGACGCTAGTGTGTATGTCTGGTTGACAGGGTTCTGGGCATTGGCAGGCGCCTTCGCCGTCACCTACAGCCGCGCCAGGATCGAGCATGCCCCGCGCAACCTGTTTGATAGAGGGGTTATGTCAGCGGCTTCCCGGGATGTCCGTTTGTTCGTCCTAATGGTCGGCGCGCTGACCGGACAGGGATTTGTAACGCTGATAGTGTTGGCCTCCCTGACCAACACAGTCGTGCTGCTCAGGCTATTGTACATGCGCCACGTGTTGAAGAGGACCAACAGTTTGTCACAAAATCCCTGATAGATGGACCCTGAAGCAGGCGCGGATCAGAAGGGTCTGGTAGACGTGGGAAAGTTAATGCCTAATCCCTCCATAGAAGGCATGGGCTTTATCTCATTTGGTGCTTAAGTGGCGTGAATCCCACCCACCGTTCGGCTGAGGTCTTCGACTGATCTCAGACGAAGTCCTCACGACGAAGCCCGCCCTTGGCGCGTATTTATGAGAGGTTAAGTAGTATTGTTCTAACGACTTCTTAATGCTATCATTGGCCCTGCCTATCAATCTCATCATAACTTTGTCTTAAAATTTAATTGAGGCGTGAGAATGAGAATTGCAAGGTTTAAAGTGGGGGAGAAGATAGCTTACGAATCGTTAGAAGGAGACCTCTTAAAGGAGATCCAGGGTAGCATCTATGACCAGTTTGTGGTTACAGACGTTTCATATAGGCTGGATGAGGTAGAGCTTCTGGTGCCCTGCACCCCTTCTAAGATGCTGGCCATGGCCTTAAACTATCCCAGTCACCTGAGCTCCTTTAAGGCGCCGTCCCAGCCGGAGATATTTTTAAAGACCCCTTCCGCCCTGCTGCCGCCTGGGGGAACCATTGCCCTGCCTCGGGAGGCGGGACGGGTGGACTACGAGGGGGAGCTGGTGGTGGTGATGAAAAAAAAGGCTAAACATGTCTCCCCTGAAGAGGCATTAGACTACGTTCTGGGATATACCTGCGGCAACGATGTCAGCGCCCGGGAGTGGCAGAAGAAGGATATGCAGTGGTGGCGAGCCAAATCCTCGGACACCTTTGCCCCTCTAGGTCCCTGTATAGCCACCGACTTGGACCCGGCAAACCTGGGCCTAGAGCTACGCCTCAATGGTGAGGTGAAGCAGAGAACTAACACCTCACAGCTTATCTTCGATGTCTCCACCATAATCAGCTTTGCCAGCAGGGTCATGACCCTTGAGCCGGGCGACGCCATCTTCACAGGTACACCCGGCACTCCCGAACCTCTTAAGGATGGGGATGTGGTGGAGGTGGAGATCGAAGGCATAGGGGTGCTTAAAAACTTAGTCTCCAGCAGATAGTATGCTGACTTCATCCAGTTTTTAAAGGTATTCTAGGCGCTGTTATCAGGGAACGATAACTTTCAAGGGGAGGGATAAATGATATGGATTTGGGGTTAGAGGATAAGGTTGCCATTGTGGGAGGGGCTAGCAAGGGAATAGGCAGGGCTTGTGCTATGGTATTGGGCCAGGAGAAGGCTAAGCTGGCCCTTTGCAGCAGGAATGGGGGGGTTCTGGAACAGACCGCTAAGGATATAAGGGAGGCCACCTCCGCCGAGGTGCTTACTATACCTGGTGACCTTTATGAGTACGAAACGGTGAAAAAGCTGGTCAGCCAGGCGGCGGATCGCTTCGGTAGGATAGATATCCTAGTGAATAACACCGGAGGGCCTCCTCCTGGGAGGGCCCAGGATACCGATGAAGAGGCATGGAACATAGGCATCCAGGGGACCCTCCTCTACTTCGTCAGGATGTGTCGGGAGGCCTTGCCCTACTTGAGGCAACAGGGGGGAGGCCGCATCATCAACATCCTGTCCACCACAGTAAAGGATCCCATATATAATCTGGTGCTCTCCAACTCCCTACGCATGGGGGTGGTGGGCTTTGCCAAGAACCTGGCCGACGAGGTGGCCAAGGATAACATCCTCATAAACAACGTCTGCCCGGGCTCCATCCTCACCGATAGGCTCCGCTCCTTGGTGGCCAACAATGCCAAAGCCAGTGGCCGCACTGTGGAGGAGCTCTTGGAGGAGAATGCGGCTCGAATCCCTATAGGCCGTATAGGGCAACCCGAGGAG
>JAZGDP010000272.1:0-4634 GCA_036477885.1 Dehalococcoidia bacterium | reverse complement strand
CCTAATCTATGATGAGCACCTTCTCCCCTTCATGTTCCACCACCTGGTCACCATCTTTTTCGGCGTCCAGGACAAATCCCAACTTTTTGCCTTCTCCAGAGGCGAGGCGTATTTTCTGCTCAGGCTCTTTCGTCATTGAAGATAGGATCTGCTTTAGCTGGGCCGCCGCAGTATCGGTAACTGTGACCATGATAAGGCTCCTTTCCCTCTAAAAATCTTAATAATTCAAGGCTCCAACAGATAGGCGCTATTAAAGCACCCTATCGGATCAAAGTCATTTGCCTCCTAGTTTACCTGTTACATCTCACATGTCAATTAGAATCCCTGTGATCTATAGCCTTTTTATCAGTTATCTTCAACTGATATAATGCTAAGGGTAGGATGGGGAAGATGTAGGAACGCTGGATGCTGGGTGTGCCATATATAGGTCATATCAATGACAAAGAGAAAGAGGATATATACCAAACGAGGGGACGAGGGGGAGACGGGCCTACTCTACGGGGGGCGGGTCTCCAAGACAGACCCCCATTGTGAGGCCTATGGCGCCGTAGACGAGACAGTTTCGGCCATCGGCCTGGCTCGGGCCCTTTCCAGACACGAGAAGATTAAGGAGCTCCTTTTCAACCTTCAGAAGGAGCTGTTCACCGTGGGGGCCGAGCTGGCAACCCTGCCCGAATACTATGACAAGCTCACTAAACACTTCGACATCGTGACTCCTGAGATGGTGGTGCGCCTGGAAAGGCTGATCGATGAGCTGGAAGAGGAGATAGGGATGCCCAGGGAGTTTATAATGCCGGGGACTACGGCGGCAGGGGCAGCTATGGACATGGCTAGAACGGCTATACGTCGGGCAGAGAGGAGGGCACTGGCTTTAAAGGATGGCAGTGCCCCTCGCAACCGGGAGGTGCTGAAATATCTCAACAGGTTGAGCGACCTCTTTTTCATGTTGGCGCGCTATGAGGATAAAGAGGGCTAATATCATCTTAATGCCCTTTGGGAGGCCATTAGAACTTGAGGAAAGATAAGGTTACCATAACAATCATAGATTATGGCGCAGGCAATCTACGGAGCGTGGCCAAGGCCTTCGACAGGCTGGGATATCGGCCTCACATCACCAGTAAGGCCGAGGATGTCCTCGGCGCCGACATCCTGGTCCTTCCGGGGGTGGGGGCGGCATCCGATACTTTGAACGGCCTGCGAGCCAGGGGGCTAGTGGAGCCTCTGAAGGGATATATGGCCCAGGGTCGGCCCTTTTTCGGCGTTTGCATGGGCCTGCAAGTCCTGTTCGACTCCTCGGAGGAGGGGGAGGTGGAGTGCTTGGGCCTCATCCCCGGAAGGGTGAAGAAGCTGCCTCCAGACCTGAAGGTCCCTCACATGGGTTGGAATGAGGTTGCCCAGAGAAGACCCTCACCCCTGTTCGAGGACATGCCCGATAACGCCTATTTCTATTTCGTCCACAGTTACTACGGCGACCCCGCCGATAAATCTCTGATGGCTGCCTCCACCGAATACGGAGTCGATTTCTGTAGCGTCTTCATCAAAGATAATCTGGTGGCTACCCAGTTCCACCCCGAGAAAAGCGGCGACATGGGCCTCAAGCTGTACGGTAATTTCGTTAAGCACTGGGGATAAGGGCAGATGGAGGTTATACCTGCTGTAGACATCAAGGGCGGCAAGTGCGTTCGCCTCTATCAGGGGAATTTCCAGAGGGAGACGGTGTTCTCCAACGACCCTGTGGCGATGGCCCTTCGCTGGCAAGATATGGGGGCCCAACGGCTTCATGTAGTGGACCTGGACGGTGCCGCCAGCGGCCAGTTGCACCACGAGCCCATTATAGAGGATATGATTGATAAGATAGGGATACCCCTTCAGTTGGGTGGCGGGATTCGCACCTTAGAGGCCATAGAGGAGGTCCTTTCTCTAGGCGTTGAGAGGGTGGTTTTAGGCACCGCTGCGGTGGAAGACCCTTTTATGCTGGAGGAGGCCTGTGAGCAGTTCGATGAAGCGATTGTGGTGGGGGTGGACGCTCGCAAGGGATTCGTGGCCACTCAGGGCTGGACCCAGAGCTCCGACATCACCGCCACCGATTTTGTGGACTGGATGACAGGGTTCGGGGTTCGCCGTTTCATCTACACCGACATCGCCCGAGACGGCACCCTCACCGAGCCCAACTTCGATGACATATCGACTCTCCTCTCCAAGATCACTGTCCCCCTCATCGTATCGGGGGGTGTCTCCTCCGTAGAACATCTGAAGCGCCTCAAGGATATGGGGGTGGAAGGGGCCATTGTAGGTCGAGCCCTCTACACCGGCGATTTAGACCTGAAAGAGGCGCTGGCAGCGGTAAGATAGACGAAAGGTGTGTTAGAATGCCCCACAAGTTCCCTGTAGAGAGTAAACATATCCTCATTGATCCCGAGCGGAAGGAGAGCACGGACCCCCAGAGGGTAATAGGCCTCCTCCCCATCCAGCCCCACCACGTAGTTGCCGATATAGGCTGTGGCCCTGGCTTCTTCACCATACCCTTTGCCAAGCACCTCGCCCAGGGTAAGGTGTTCGCCGTGGATATGCAGCAGGGGATGCTGGACGAGGTTAAAGCCCGGGTGGAGGCGGAGGGGCTGGGCAACGTGGACATCTGCCTTTCGGGGGAATTAGACATACCCCTGGAGAAAACCAGCCTGGATGGCGTGTTCCTGGCCTACATGCTCCACGAGACGGAGGCCCCCCTGGCCTTCCTCAGGATCATGAAGAAGATTCTCAAGGACGGGGGCTGGCTCTGCCTGCTGGAGTGGATAAAGGAGGAGATGGAGGATGGCCCGCCGGTGGAGGAGCGCATCGCGGAGGAGGACGCTCTGGAGCTGGTGCAAAAGGCCGGCTTCAAGGTAACCTCTCGCCCCAAAATAAACGAGAAACACTATATGTTTGTGTTAGACTCATAAAGAAGCGTGTTGAAAGCCAAAGATTGCAAAATCAGGGGAAATTGTAGAAAATTTGTTCCAAAACCTATTGACAAATATACACTGAACCGTGTAGTATGAAACTGTGTAAACATCATAATGAGGAAAAGATGGTGGGCAAACAACCATCAAGGGATGAAAAGGAAGCCCCCGAAGGATGAAATACCAAATACACTACGAGGGCAAAGAGGACGAGCGTTCCGTCCTAGAAAACAGCCCTCGCGCCATTCTTGATGAGACCGAACGCGTAGGTGAACAGGAGCCTGGCTGGCTTAATCGTCTGGTCCTGGGTGATTGTCTCCCCGTTCTCAAGTCCCTGTACCTCGATCCAGAGGTTAGGGGGAATGTCCGTCTAGTGTACATTGATCCGCCGTATTCCACGAAACAGACATTTGAGACAAAGAAGCTCTGGTATCGGCCTGACGCGGCAAGCAACGGGAAGCAATATGCATATAGCGATGAACTCGGTGGCGCTGCGTACATTGAGTTCCTGAGGAAGCGTCTCATTTTCCTAAGGGAGGTGCTCTCCGATGACGGCTCGATTTATGTCCACTTGGATGATAACATGGCTTTCGCCGTGAAGATCATCATGGATGAGATTTTTGGAGCAAAGAACTTTCGCAACTGGATCACTAGACGCAAGTGCAGCACAAAGAATTACACGCGGTACACGTACGGAAACATCTCTGACTATATCCTGTTCTATACCAAGAGCGACAGGTATGTTTGGCACCGACCCTACGAAAAGTGGGACGAGGATCGGATTAGGAAAGAGTACAATCGTGTTGAACGGGAGACTGGACGTAGGTACAAGCTTGTGCCGATTCATGCCCAGGAGACACGGCGTGGCGCTACTGGCGGGCCGTGGAGAGGCATGTTGCCCCCGCCTGGCAAGCACTGGCAATACACACCTGAGAAATTGGATGAGTTTGATCGCCGTGGCCAAATCGTGTGGTCTCCCACTGGGAACCCGCGTAAGAAGGTGTACTTTGATCCATCTAGCAAGGGAGTGCCTTTGCAGGACACCTGGAGCGGATTCCGCGACGCCATCAACCAGAACATGGCACTCACTGGCTACCCGACTGAGAAAAACCTGGACCTCTTGAAGCTGATAGTAGCCACCTCCTCGGACGAAGACGACCTTGTGCTGGATGCCTTCGTAGGATCTGGAACAACCTGCGAAGCAGCGGCGGAGCTAGGCCGACGCTGGATAGGCATCGACAACAGCGAAGCCGCTATAGACACTGCTAAACGGAGACTGGCAAGCCTATTGAGCGATGAAGAGCAAATGCAGGGCCGCCTAGAACTCGGTGATGAGTACGGGGGAGGACGGCACCGGCACTTCAGTTTTTCCGTGCTCCAAGCCATGGAACCCGTGGCAGTTCGCCGAGAGAGGCGGACGGCTAGCTTGTAATCCACTCCTCGCTAAGGCGGTCGTCAAGCATTTTCAGTGTGCACACCATCCCCCTGCCACCCTGCGTCTTGTCTATCCGAGCGTAGTCGTCCCACATGGACCCCAGTAGGAGCCCCGGCCCGTCGTTGATGAAGAGTACCTTGAGGTTGAGCCCCCTGGCTTCCGAGTATTGGAGAATCTGGGTGACTTTCTCACCGTAGCCGCCCGGTCGGTCGTTCTCTTGTGCTCCACCACGATCGGAGTCATACCGGGCGAATCCGACG
>JAZGDP010000271.1:0-3029 GCA_036477885.1 Dehalococcoidia bacterium | reverse complement strand
ATCTTCAGTTTAACAGGGTCCTCCACCGTAGGGACCTCCACCTCATCGCCTAGGGTAGCCTGAGCGACATTTATGGCAAATTCCAGCAGGATATTGCTGCCATCTCGAAGGAAGTAGGGATGCTCTTTAACTTTAATATCGATGTATAGATTGCCTTTGGGCCCACCCCAAACCCCAGGCTCGCCCTCACCCGACAGACGTACCTGTGATCCGTTATCCACCCCTCCAGGTATTCTCACCGATATCTTACGAACCCTGCGCTCTCTCCCAGAGCCACGACACCTGGTGCAGGCGTTGACGATGATCTTTCCCTCACCACGGCAGCGTTCGCAAAGGGCTACATTGACAAATTGACCGAAAATGCTCCGCTGAATGCGCCGTACCTCGCCCGCCCCGTTACAGGTGGTACACTTCACCTGTTCGCTGCCTGGCTCGCTGCCGTTTCCCTTACATCGGGAGCAACTCTCCGTTCGCTGGATCTCGAACTCCCTCTCACACCCGAAGACTGCCTCGTCAAAGGAGATAGTAAGCTTACGATGGATATCAGCACCCCTCTGGGGTGTGCGGCGCGCCCGAGTGGCGCCGCCGAAGAAGGCATCAAAGATATCTCCAAAGCCTCCAAAGCCACCGGCTCCCTCGAAGCCTCTAGCGAAGGGCCCCTCCGCCCCCGCACGCCCGAAGCGGTCATAGGCTACCCTTTTCCCCCGGTCCGAGAGAACCTCGTAAGCCTGGTTGATCTCCTTGAATTTCTCCTCGGAGCCGTGGTCCTTATTGCGATCCGGGTGATATTGAAAGGCCAGCTTCCGGAAGGCCCTCTTTATCTCCTCCTCGGAGGCGTTTCTGGGAACGCCCAGAATCTGATAATAGTCCCGTTTAGTTGCCGCCATGACTTATCCGTTCCCCCCCAGAAGTCCCAATCTTTCATTATAGCTTAGGTTCATGGGCTATACAAGAAGCCTATGTCCGGGCCAATAGGTGGTTTTGATGTAGGGTACAATATCCTGAGGGACAAAAAAAGACCGCTAGTCTTAGCAGCCTCTCTTTTGGTCGCAGCCCGGCCTTAAAGATTATCGGTCGTCAAGCTTCGGCTTCTTTCCACGCGACTGACCTGACGAAGTAAGCCTTTCATATCGCACTAACGCCTGGTCTATCCTCGTTTGGGTCAGCTCACTGTCGTATTCTTCTTCTCTTTCTTTCTGGCGGTCGTCGGCAGTCTTTTCCTTAGCTTCCACTGCTTCCCCCCCCTTTTTTAAATAATGCCTCAATCCTCTGGTTAAACTCATCAGATATTGGAATACTCTTGTCGGTCCAAAGTGACTCTAGTTTTTCCAAGTGTGAGGATTCAAGAGTCGTAATCCCATCCTTAGTAATATAGGCCATGTCGGTGACTTTACCAACCCCTGGGGCTACTTCCGCTCTCCGCTTCGCTTCAAACGTCATGAACACCAGAGACCCCAGGGAAAGACCAGGTTGCCAGTTGCTAAGATAGAAACTTGGCATGGCGTGTGAAAATCCTGAGCCAACTGCATAGCATCCCATTCCATCCCAGCAATCCAAGATGCCAGGGCTAACTATACTATATACGTGTGCCTGTTCGTCAACCCCAGCGATTATAACACTAAGGTTATGCTCATATGTGGCAATCTGGCGGTCTACGGTGAAGAATATCTCCCCTGGGACCTTTCCAGCCATTTCCTCATAAAAGGACTTGATAGTCCAGCCTCGCGGTCTCAGGTACTGGGCTTCGATCTTTTCGGTCCGCTGCTTCACATAAGCATTTTGTATCTCTTCTGCTATCCGTCTGACTGACAGAACCCGGATGGCTGAAGCCATACTTATTGCTTCGTTGCACAACTCCACATCCGCAAGGGCGTCCCCCGCCGTTAGTACGACGCATGTGGGGGATACGTGCGTAATCTTAGGGGAATTGTGCTCGAACTCAATGGGCGGCGGACTGGCCGTTACCATCCGGTCGGATGTCACAACCACGACTTTGCCGTCCCCACCAATGGCTGCAATACAGATAGTCATATCTTTCCCAATCGTACCGAGAATAAATATCACATTGACAAAGTTCTGTCAAGTCGATATGCCTCTATTCGGTTGGCTTGGCTTTCCATCGCTCTTTAGCAGCTTTCCTTGCTATCTCTCGTCTTTGCTCGGGTGTAAGCTTTTTGGCTCTCGCAGGCCCACCCTTTAGGCCACCTCGCCGACCGAGGGCTGCGTAATTAGGCTTCTTATCCCCAGGCTCCTTTGGTTCGGTATCGTTGACCACTTGCGTCGCCTCTTCGACGACACGGTGAGCTATAATACTAAAGTCGTGCTCTTTCTTCTCTCGCTTCGTCATAGCCTAGCTATTATCTCACGTGGCTCAAGCATATGCAAGTCCCTATAATTTCAAACTGATACACTACCATGTCCGGAGGAAAAGCAAGGAGGAGATAAAAAGGGAGGGGCTGATGACAGCCCCCCCAGAGGTGCCTAACAACATTTGAGCTATACCTCTTTGAAATCGCCCTCCACAGTATCATCCCCACCATCAGATGGGGGCTCATCTCCTGGGGGAGGCGGAGGAGCCTGCTGCTCTTGCTGGTACACGCTGGCCCCTATCTTTTGAACCGCTTCCGATAGCTCCTGTATGGCGCTTTTGAGGGAATCTACATCGCCACTCTGCAAAACCGAGCGAACCGCCGCTACTTTACCTTCAACCTCGGTCTTAACCTCCTGAGGAATCTTATCCGCCTGCTCCCTGAGTATCTTCTCGGCGTTATAGACCAGGGCATCGGCGGTATTGCGGGCCTCCACCTCCTCTCGGTGTCGGGCATCCTCAGCAGCGTGAGCCTCTGCCTCCTTACTCATCTTCTCCACCTCCTCCTTAGAGAGGCCACTGCTGGCGGTGATAGTGATCTTCTGCTCCTTGCCCGTCCCCTTATCCAAGGCCTTCACATTCAAGATGCCATTGGCGTCGATGTCAAAGGTCACCTCTATCTGAGGCACCCCTCTGGGTGCGGGAAGGACGCCATCGAGCA
>JAZGDP010000270.1:0-3165 GCA_036477885.1 Dehalococcoidia bacterium | reverse complement strand
TAGATTGGTCTGGGGGCCCGACCATCGCTTCCTTCTGCCCATGTCCATGGTGGTGGGAGCAGGGTTCCTCATACTGGCCGACTTTGTAGCCAGGACGGTGGTTAGCCCAGCCGAGCTGCCAGTGGGGGTGATTACCGCCTTTTGCGGCGCACCTTTCTTCCTCTATCTTCTGCGAAGGAGCGGAAGGGTGGTATCATGAACGGCAATAACCTGGTGCTGGCGGAGGACATCCACTTCTCCTACGGAAAGCGGGCGGTGCTTCAGGGCTTAGAGCTTGCAGTAGGAAAAGGAGAGATGCTGGGCCTGGTGGGGCCCAATGGATCGGGAAAGACCACTCTTCTCAGAATCATCAGCGCCGTATGCAAGCCTCAGCGTGGTCAGGTCTACCTTGCTGGACAACCCCTCTGTGCTCTACGACCCAGGGATAGGGCCAGGCTGGTGGCTACGGTGCCCCAAAACCCCGCCGTACCTCCCGGTTTCACCGCCCTAGAGGTGGTGCTCATGGGCAGAAATCCTCACCTCGGCCTCCTCCAGTGGGAAGGCCCCAAGGACTTGAAGATATCACGCCGTGTAATGGAGCTCACCGAGACCTGGGAGTTTCGTAACCGCCTCCTCTCCTCCCTTTCGGGGGGTGAGAGGCAGCGGGTGTTCATGGCCCGGGCCCTGGCCCAGGAAACGCCTCTGCTCCTCCTGGATGAGCCCACGGCCAACCTGGATGTGGGATACCAGACAGCCATTATGGATATGGTGGAGAGGATACGGCAAGAGGCTCAGGTAACGGTGATCACCGCCATCCACGACCTCACCCTGGCAGCCAGGTACTGTGATCGCCTGCTCATGCTCAGAGAAGGGAAGATAGCGGCACAGGGTCTCCCCAAGGAGGTCCTCACACCGGAGAGCATAGAGAAGGTATACAACACTCGAGTATGTGTAGTGCCCCACCCCGTTCACGGCACCATCGTCGTTCTTCCAGTGTCGGCCTCGTCCGTTGCCCAAGAGGAGCATCCCTCCTCCATCAAGGGTCTACCTAAGGATGGCAGGGATGGAGCAAAAGGCTAGAAAAGGCTAAAGAGAGGGAGCATGGGAGCCTTAGTAATAGCTGGGGTATCTAGTGGGGTGGGCAAGACCACCATAGCCACAGGGATCATGGGGGCCCTGGTTCAACAGGGCCTTAGGGTGCAGCCCTTCAAAGTCGGGCCGGACTACATAGACCCCACCTATCACTCGGCAGTTACGGGTATTCCCTCTCGCAATCTGGATAGCTGGATGCTGTCTCGGTCTGCCATCGCCGAGCTCTTTACTAGAGCGACCATCAAAAAGGATATAGCGGTAATAGAGGGCGTGATGGGCCTCTACGACGGCCTTTCGGGTGAGGACGAGACGGCTAGCACCGCCGAGATGGCTAAGCTGCTGAAGGCCCCCGTCATCTTGGTGGTGGACGTGAGCAAGATGGCCAGGAGCGCTGCCGCCGAGGTGATGGGATATAGGAAATTCGACCCAGCTCTTAATCTAGCAGGGGTGATCCTCAACGGAGTTGCCGGCGAAGGACATTTGCGGGCCGCCGCCGAACCCATCGAAAGGGACGCAGGTATACCCGTATTGGGATACCTGCCAGGACAGGAGGAGCTACGCCTGCCCGAGCGGCATCTGGGCCTCATTCCAACGGTGGAAGGAGCAGCAACCAAGGACTTCTTCCACAGGTTAGTGGAAAAGACTCGAGAGACGATAGACCTACCCAGGCTTCTGGAGATCTCAGATCAGGCTTCTCCGCCCCACCCACCCCAGGGGCCTAACCTTTTCCCTACCCAGCCTATTGGGCCTCAAATAGCCTTGGCTGTGGCCCAAGACCGAGCCTTCAGCTTCTACTATGAAGACAACCTGGACCTCCTGAAGGCATGGGGTGCAGAGATAGCGCCCTTCAGCCCCCTGGCCGATTCCAACCTGCCCCAAGGCATCTCCGGGATATATATCGGCGGCGGCTTCCCTGAGCAATACGCTGGCCAGCTGGCGGAGAACGAGCCTATGAAACAAGCCCTAACGGAGGCGGCCCAAAAGGGGATGCCTATCTATGGCGAGTGCGGTGGGCTAATGTATTTAGGGCAAGGCATCACCGACTTCGAAGACAGGCGTCATGGGATGGTGAACCTTATTCCGGCGTGGTCATACATGCAGAGGTCCAGCCTGACTCTAGGCTATCGAATAATTAAGGCACGCAGCCCTGGTCCCCTACTGCACCTCAATCAGGAGATTAGAGGTCACGAGTTCCATTGGTCTAACCTGGAAGAGCCTCTTCCTGAGGAGCTGGCCGCCTATGACGTAGTGAGTCAAGGGAGCCGCCGGGAAGGCTACCAGCAGGGAAACGTTTTAGCCTCCTATGTGCACCTCCACTTCGGGAGCGCTCGTAGCCTGGCTCCCAACTTTGTAGATGCCTGCAAGAGATGGCGGCACACACAGTAGCCCTTACTGATACAATAAAGGCGAGCTTTATATGGTTCACAAAACCACTCGAGGAGGGCAAGTCTTGAAGACTCCAACTTGGATGAAGCACTTTACGAGTATCCCCAGCCTCTTATCTGAGGGTGCGCTCGTGCCCCCAGGGTCATTGCTAGCTAAAAGAGGATTTAGCGTATGGTGGGAGAATAAGGGGCCTATGGAGCAAACCCTCGGTGTTCTAGTTCCCCTTTTAGGCTTAAGCTATGCCATGCTCCCCTCTTCCAATCGAGTCGCTGCTCCCGTACTGCGATATCTCCTGGGGTCCAAAGTGGGCGGGTCCAAGGCACTAACAATTGGGCTGGTGTTGGGGCCTCTGTGGTTGGGAGAGTTATATCTATTGGTCCAGGATATGAAGCGGGAGCAAACTTTATCGCAGCTGAAAGAGGTGTGGCGCACGGTAACGAACTTGGCAACCCTGGATGTCCGGGGGTTGTCCATGGAGCTTACAACGGCCTTTGTGAGAGAGCAACTGCTCACCAATAAGCGCCGCAGCATCCCTTCTTTGTTCCTGCCCCTAGCCGCCCGATTTCCTCCTCTGCGACAGATTTTCCGCCCCATCGAGGTCATAGGCAGCACCCTGAATACCTGTGGCCCCTACCTCTACATGGGACATGTCCCGATAGCGTTAGAAGCCCTCGACCGACTCCTGGCCAAGGCGATGGTGAAGGAAAA
>JAZGDP010000027.1:0-2799 GCA_036477885.1 Dehalococcoidia bacterium | reverse complement strand
AATAGAGATATAGCCCAAGGCATGTCTACGGTGGGGCCCCATAGAGACGACCTTAAACTGCTGGTGAACGACATAGATATGAGTACCTTCAGCTCCCGGGGCCAGCAGCGAACCATAGCCCTATCTTTGAAACTGGCTGAAAGGGAGCTGCTTCTCAGAAAAACGGGGGAAGAGCCTGTGCTTCTTCTGGACGATGTCTTGTCGGAGCTCGATGCCCAACGTAGGACCCACTTATTGGAATCGGCCATCGGGCAGAAACAAGCCTTATTAACCACTACCGAACTGGACAGAATAGAGCCCAGATTCTTGGCCCACGCAACGGTCTTGGAGGTAAGGGAGGGGAGGGTTGTAGCCAGCTAGTTTATTGCTTGGAGGACTAGAGGAGGAATAATTGAAATGGCACAACCGCCAGATTTAGACAGCCAAGGGGAGAAGGCAGCCCAAATAATTGTGGCTGCAACCCACCCAGTGGCTTTGGTGGGAGCGGGAATGTCGGTGGAAAGCGGCATCCCACCTTTCCGGGGGCCTCAGGGCCTATGGACTAAATACGGTGAGCCGGACATGCTTAACTACCAACGCTTCCTCAAGGAGCCCAAGGGCTGGTGGGAGGCTCGCCTAGAGGAGAAGGGATATATGGCCGAGTTTCGGAAAACCTTGTTTCAGGCCAAACCCAATCCGGGTCACTATGCCCTGGCCGAGCTGGAGTCCATGAGGGTGTTGAAATACATAATCACTCAGAATGTGGACAACCTCCATCGCAAAGCGGGCAGCCAAAGGGTGGCGGAGATCCATGGAAACTCCTCCAGGCTACGCTGCATCTCCTGTAGCGCCCGCTGGGACCTGGAAGGATTCCGGCTCGATGACCTGCCACCCCGCTGCCCCCACTGCGGCGGGGTGATAAAGAGCGACACCGTCATGTTCGGTGAGCCCATCCCATCGGATGTCATGAGGATCTGTCAGCAAGAAAGCGATGCTTGTGATTGCATGGTATTGGTCGGCACCTCGGCGACGGTGTACCCCGCAGCGTCTTTTCCCACAGAGGTTAAAAGCAACGGAGGATACCTTATAGAGATAAACTCCTCAGAGACGGAGATAAGTCACTTATGCGACGTTGTTTTGCGAGCCCCCTCCGGCCAAGCCCTCCCCCCACTGGTAGCCAAAATCCGGGAGCTAAAGCAGCCCTGAGGCTTTTGACCCAACCCTAGGCTCCCCCCTGGATTGACACAGCCTACAGCCGAGAGTATAAATAGTGGAACGACCCCTAGGAGGCTGGGTCATGAAGATGAAGTTCGCAGCAGCCATAGGCACAAACCTGAGGATGGACGAGGTGGCCGACCACGCCCGAGTGGCGGAGGAGAGCGGCTACTCTCACATAGCTTACGTTGACCAACCGAACATGAACCCAGACGCGTTCGTCATGATGACTGTAGCGGCGCTGAGTACCCATCGCATCCACATTGGGCAGGGGGTGACTGACCCTTCCACTTACCGTCCGTGGGTGATAGCCAACGCCACAGCCAGCGTTAACGAGCTGTCTGGGGGGAGAGCCTTTATAGGGATCGGTGCGGGAGGACCGTGGGGGAAGATAATGAAGCCCATACCACAACGGCAGTTTAGGGAGGCGGTGCAATTTATCAGGAAGTACCTGGCAGGGGAAGAGGCAGAATTCCAAGGAGTGAAGATGCATTCGGCGTGGATCCCTCGACCAGTGCCAATATACATGGCCGCCAGCGGCCCGAGGGCATGCGAGCAGTCTGGAGAGCTGGGTGATGGGGTTATCTTGAGCATAGGGATAAACCCGACGATATTGAAGTGGCGAATGGAGTATGTAGAGAAGGGGGCGCTGAAGGCGGGCCGGGATCCATCGAAGCTGGACATCTGGATCCAGACCATGATCTACGTGGCCGAGTCCAAGGAGGCAGCCCGACGGGAGGTGGCCGCCTACGTAGCCACCCAGGCCAACGGTGCCTACTGGCTGTTGCGACAGCGGCACAAGCCCGAAATCGAAGATCTGTGCCAGCGTCTGGAGCGGGAGCACCCAGGAATAATAGGTGAGTTTAAGAAGATTTATGATGGGTATGATTATTACCAACACGAGCGTACCGGCGCGCCTCAGGGCAAGCTGGTGACCCAGCGAGTCATTGATTTCTTTCATCTGACCGGGACGCCAGAGGACATCTGTGAGCAGATTTATAAGGTGGGCCAGACGGGAGTAAAGACCATCTGCGCAGCCTTGTATACCATCATTGACAAGAAAAGCATGATGCGGGAGATAGGCGACAGGATTATGCCTCACTTCCGCAACTGACGAAGTGGAAATTAGCCGTAACCTTTTGACGTTAGCCTGCTTTACCGTAGGACAAGGAATTAAGTATCCTTTTTCGGAGGCCTAACATGAAGATGGACTTTGGTGTCGGAATAGGCCGAGCCTTGAGGATCGACGAGATACCCGACCATGCAAGAGTAGCAGAGGAGTGCGGGTTCTCCCATTTAACCTTCGTTGACCAGCCAAACCTGGACCGGGACGTGCACGTCATGATGGCTATGGCTGTAGCCAACACCCAACGTATTCGCATCGGACACGGAGTGATCGATCCGTACACCTTCCGGCCCTGGGTAATCGCCAACGCCACGGCTACACTTAACGAGCTATCTGGAGGGCGCGTCTTCCTAGGGATTGGGGCGGGAGGGGAATACGGCAAGGCGATAAAGCCTCGACCCCTGCAGGAGCTGCGGGAGGCGATACAATTCATCCGAAAATACATGGCCGGGGAGGAGGCGGAGTTCCAGGGAGTGAGA
>JAZGDP010000269.1:0-4607 GCA_036477885.1 Dehalococcoidia bacterium | reverse complement strand
GCAGCCCCCCCGAGGGGCAGACGGGGAGGTCGCCATCCCTGGCGGTGATTCCATCGGCGGTGAGGCGGGGGGCCTCCCCCTTGCCGCACAGAAGGAGCCCCTCCAAATGGTGCAGCTCCTTATAGTCGAAGGGGTCGTAGGGCTCCACGATGTTTATCTCTTTGCGAGGCTCTTTGATGCCGGCCATTTTATAGGCCATGCGAGCGGCAGACTCCACGTACTCAGGATAGTAAAGGTCTCGGTTGGTCCAGTAGGCGCTGTCCAGACACCATCCCACCCCCTCTATCCAGACGGGTTTATCGGTTATCCTCTGGGCCACCTGCTCTGAGGCCAGGACTATGGCCGCCGCCCCGTCGCTGGTAGGGCTAACATCCAGGCGGTGCACCGGCCATACCAGGACCTCGGAGTTCACCACATCCTTTACCGTTATATCCGCCCCCAGTTGAGCGCAGGGATGGTCCAGGGCATTGCGCTTGTTCTTAACCGCCACCTGGGCCACCTCCTCCGGGGTTATGCCGTAGGTCTGCATGTACCGATTCATCTCCAGGGCGAAGATCCACAGAAGATTGGGTTTTAAGGGGCGCTCCGTAGTGTGGTCGAAGATGCTGAGGAAGGCCGCTTGAGGGTGAGGATGGCAACTGGACATCTTCTCCTCACAGACAACGATGCAGGTATCGAATAGGCCCGAGGCCACATGATACCATCCGTGGATAGGGGCCATCACTCCGGTGCCCCCGCCCACATAGGCACGCATAAAGGGTTTGCGCCAGGCCCCTGCGCCATCGCTAAGATATTCCCCCTTCATGTGCACTCCATCCAGGGCATCGGGGGCGGTGCCCAGAGCCACGCAGTCGATATCCTTCAGCTTTAACTGACAGGAATCCAGGGCCATCTTAACGGCTTGATAGGTTAGTTCCTTTCCTGTCTCCTGGGAGCGGCGCATGAACTTAGTCATGCCAGCGCCCACAACGGCTACTCTCCTATAGCTCATGCATGCCCTCCGTTAGAGCTTTTGCTCAGTATTATCACGGCGCTGCTGGAGGTAGGCACTCCCCGCCAGGACTGAGCCAGAGCAGTTTCGACGTTGGCGACCTGCCTCTTGCCCGCCTGGCCCCGCAGCTGTAAGATTAGCTCCGCCACTTTTTGTAGGCCCGTGGCCTCTCCCAAATGTCCCACGCCTAGAGAGCCTCCGGAGACGTTTACCGGGAGCGCGCCGCCCCTTTCTGTGGCACCTTCCTCGGTTAGGAGGCCCGCCTCTCCTTCACCACATAGCTTCAGGGCCTCTAAATGCTGGAGCTCCTTGAAGGAGAAGGAATCGTCCACCTCCACCAGGTCTATCTGACTCCGGGGGTCTTGCATGTCTGCCATCTTATAGGCCATGCCTGCGGCGATCTGGGTGTGGACGGCACTGCTCCAATCTCGGGTTTCCAAGCTAGGAGTATCGGTACACCAGCCAACCCCTTTTATCCATATAGGGCTGTCGGTAAGGCTTCTTACCCGCTCCTCTGCCGCTACAACCATCACCAATGCCCCGTCGGCGCTGGCGCTGACATCCAGGCGGCTCAAAGGGTAGAAGAGAGGCTCGGAGTTCATTACGTCCTCTACGCTGATGCTGGCTGGATGGGCGGCGGCGGGGTTATCCAGGGCATTGCGACGGTTCTTTACAGTAACTCTGGCGCACTGTTCTCTAGTGGCTCCCCTTTCCTGCAGGAAACGATTCATCTCCATGCCCGCTATAAAAAGGGGGTGAGCCTCCAGGGGGCGGTTGTGCACCGGATCCATAGCGAAGGCGGTGATATAGGAAGGGGTGAGGATGTTGGAGGCCTTGCTGTGAGCCTCTACTACGACGATATCTAGAGCGCCGGTGAGGATCTGCATATATGCCGAGATGAGTCCGTGAATCCCATCGCCGCAGATGGTGTGCATGGGGCTCAGCACGGCGCCCACTTGGTCGGGGGTATATTCGTCAAATATGCTGGTGCCTTCGGTCAGGTCTTCAGCTACGCTGACGAAGCTGTCGACATCCTTCCTGGGGTCTATGCCTGTTTCCTCATAGGCTTTGACTGCTGCCTCGAAGATCAGCTCTTTATAGGATGCATCGGGGGATTCTAGCCTGAAGGAGGTCTGCCCCAATCCTACAATAGCAACTTTTCTAGTCAAAGCTCCAGGTATTCTCCCTAGCAAATGAAGTAGCCAAAGTTTAACTAGGTTACCTGGGGTAAGTCAAGGGGAGGGGCTTTATTTAAACTGATAAGGCTTAGGAATGCATTGGAAAATTTACAGAGCTTCGTTTACAAACTACACTGCGCCCCAACTTAGAATCTTTTTGGGTGTGATCTTTATCATGGGTCGCTCCTCCAGGGCCATTTTGCGGTACTGGGGATATTTCTCTCGCAGGAGACGCAATGCCTCCTCATGTTCCTCCCCTGCTTGGAGGAGGAGGGCTGTGCCCTGTATAAGCACGTAACCCAATTGATTCCATTCTTCGGAATATCTATCTATAACCAGACAGACTTCAGGCCTGCTTTGGATATTTCTCACCCTCTTTAACCGCTCGATGGGAACTCTCTTGGGCTTTTCATCTAAAGGGGAATATATGTAGGCACCATTATAGACATAACATATGGGTATAACATGGGGTTTACCCTCTTCGTCTACGGTGGCCAGTCTACCCACCCTGTGGGAGGAGATAAAGGCCCTTTCTCTTTCCTTCCCTTTGTCCACGAACTTTTTTCCCCTTATAAAAACATAGAAGCCTCTCATGGAGGCCTCTAATATTAAATTAAATTGCCTGGAGTTTTTAATCCATTAGCCCCCTGCTATTGGGGGGAAGATGCTTATAGTATCCCCTTCTTGAAGCTCTTTTTCGGACCGGACATTGCCATCCAAGGGAAGCTGCTCCCCGTTGATCATCACCAATTGAGCTAATTCATTGGAGATGTTAAGGTGGTCGATTAAATCCTGAAGGGAAGCTCCGTCTTTTAGCTCTATTTCTGCCTTACCTTTTTCTCCTTGCACGCGATTTCTAAGGCTGGCAAACAGCTTGACTTGCACTCGCATAGGTCGTCACTCCTCTAGCGTCATTATACTCGGATGCACGCCTATTGTCTAGCTGGAACGAATGCAAGCCTTGGTAGGTTTAAATTTCTATTCTGGGGCCTCGGCGGCTAAAATCTTGTGCCAAGGGGTCCTAACGGTGTCGGGAGGAAGGGCTGGATAACGATAGCCTCCGGGGGCCGATGGTTTCTTAAGGAGGGTAATTTTCAGCAGCTTTTCCGCCGTCTTGGTAGCTATGTAGGGCCTTCTTATGTCCAGGGGGTTATCCTGGATGTATTCCTTCCATTTGCCCAGTGGGGCCTTGGCCTGAATGAAGCCCTTAATCATGCCGAGGTCGTTAAGATTGCTCACATCCTCAGCGCCCCCTATCATCACCGACCCTACTATTATGTCTCCTTGCCACACTAGCTTTCTGTAGATGCCGTCCTTATCGTTTATGACGACGGTGTTATCGGCATTTTCCACCTGCCACTGACCGAAGCTGGTGACCTGCAGGCCCAGGGCGTCTAAAACGTTCATGCTCAGGCTGCCGGCATACTCTATGGGCACTCCAGCCATATTGGCTCCGGCTACCCTGCCATGATCCACCGCTGTAGGTTGGATATAGTGCCCGCTGGCCCTGCCACCCGTTACTAAATCGGGTCCTGCAGCTACATCGCCTGCGGCATAGACATCAGGCACATTGGTGAGCATGCGATTATTAACGTGGATGGCATCACTGGCTTCAATGCCGCTGCCACCGATGAGGTCTAAATTGGGTTTGATGCCCGTGGCCATGATGACCACATCGGCGGTGATGGTGGTACCGTCGCTCAAGCGCAGGGTCTTGCGGCCGATGGGCTCCTCTGTTATTTCACTGACCTTTGTCCCTGTGAGAACTTTTACTCCCCGATCCTTCATCCATTGCTCCGTTAACTCTGCCCCTCGAGTGTCGATCATTCTGGGGAGAATGTTTTTCTCCAGCTCCACGAAGGTGATCTGAGCACCCTTTTTGTGGAGGGCGTCGAGGATGATGAGTCCTATGAAGCCCGCCCCTATGATGACTACCTCTGACCTGGGCCCAGCTGCGGCCAGATATTTTTTGGCATCGTTCAGGGTCCACATGTTGATGACTCCCGCAAGGGTAGAACCTGGGATGGGAGGTGTTACAGCGGAGGTGCCCACGGCTATTAATAGGTCATCGTATTCCACCGAACTTCCATCGTCTAAGGTAACGCTTTTAGCTTGGGGATTGATAGCACGAGCCTGTTTGTCGAAGATGGTGTGCACCTTCTGCTTTTCAAAGTAGTCTGAGTCTCCGGTAAAAACAGCCTTCTCCACGATATCTCCCGCCAAGTAGTAGGGTAGAACCATGCGGGAATAAGCTGGCTCACCGCAGATCAAAGTAATGGAGGAATTGTTATCCCCCAGGATACGTATGGTATCTATAGCGTTCAGGCCAGCAGGCCCTGCTCCTAGGATTACGTGTCTCTTTCCGTTACTGGTGGTCATCTATCTACCCTCCTGGATAACCTTTTGCGCCGTGAAAAATAAGGGTTACCCGATCTTTA
>JAZGDP010000268.1:0-2098 GCA_036477885.1 Dehalococcoidia bacterium | reverse complement strand
GGCCCATTATACCATTATATTTATATTATTTAGAGGTTTAAAAACCTTAGCCTCTCGAAGCTCGTGAAGCTTATTACTCCTGTAGAGATAGGGGAGCGGTTGAAGCTATATATTAAGCCGAGGTTGGTAGAAATGAACACAAGACAAAGGGCGAAAACCAAAATAAGGGTGGGTAAGGCCCGGCGAGGCCATTATCACATCTGCCCTCTGGATCCTCTCCTTCGAGACCGAGGATTTCGCCAAGGTGCTTTTCATCTGTGTCCCTCCCTACCCCCAGGACGACTCCAATACCAACACCAGAGTCGATCACCTCAGCGACTTACCCACCAGGGCTGGGAGCCAGACTGTTGGTGAGCTGAGGTAGTGGCGGGCCTACATCGTACAGCAATATCAGCAACGCAGCAAAGAGATCCGGAGGAAGGGGATAGGACAGGCTCGCTAACCCAGGTCTACCACATCGAAGAGCCGAGGGCCCAGTACAGCCAGCAAGCCACTGGCCGCTATACGCACCGTTCTTCCGGTGGGGTCCAGGGGAGGGGAGACCTCGCAGAGGTCTATGGCCTTAATGATGGGATATTTACTCAGGGTCTCCATGAGGCTTAGGAAGTCTAGTACGGTGATGCCTCCAAATACGGCGGCCGTGGTGCCCGGGGATTGAGAGCCATCCACCACATCTATGTCCACGCTCACATAGACGGCATCTGTGCCGTCGGCGGCCGTCTCTATGGCCTCCTTAACCGTCTCTTCCACCCCTCGCTCCAGAAGAGTCCTGGACGATAGCATCTTCAGACTGTGGGAGCGGAGTAAGCGATACTGGTCGGCGTCCAGGGTGCTCCCGTTGAGCCCCATCCAAGCCAGGTTCTTGTAGGAAACCATGGGGTTTTCGCTGATGCGTCGCACGCAGGTGCCATGGTTATACTTGCCCCCGGTCCCCCAATCGTCCCAAAAATCGGTATGGCTATCGATGTGCAGGTAGCCCAGGCGAGGGTTGGACTTCCGCTCAGCCATGCCCAAGGCAAACCCCTCGAAGGAGGGATAAGCTACATAATGATCACCCCCCAGCACCACTGGAAACCCTCCCCGCTGGACTACCTCGCTCACACCCTTCTTGACGGCTTCTGTGGTCTTCATGAGATCGGTGGGATAGATGGTGAAATCGCCTATATCCCCGATGTTGGGCTTCTCCTTTAGTCGCAGCGCCACATGAGAGTCGACATCCACCACTGTCTGTTCGGCGGCGGCCTGCTGCAAGGCCCTATAGTGGAGGGATGCCTCACGGATCCCCCTGGGGCCCCACTTGGCGCCAGCTCTGCCCATATTGATTCCCTGATCTATAGGCACCCCCGCCACCACCGCCATGCCCTCCTTTATCTGCTCTACATCTATCATCGGAGCCTTGAAGAAAGAGGCGAAGCCTTCATAAGTAGCGACGAACTCTCGATCATCCATAACATTTCCCTCCTTATTTGCTTACTTTTTGGGCCTCTAAATCTATGATGATATCGCTAAGAGATAGGGAACGCCTTAAAAATAGCAGATTTTGTCAGCGCTGTTCCCTGGCCATTGTATTAAAAAAATTCAACCCCCTCAACCAGGGGGCTCATCTTCTGGCCAGAGGAGGCTAACTTGCTGCAATTATGGTGGAGACGGGGGAGGGATGAAGCCCAGCGCCCCCAAACTGATTCTGGACTCGTTGCGACAGCGGCGAGCTCTTGCTATCAGAATCAATTGGCGTGGGAGCTTAAATAGTTGATGAATAGGTCATGTAAGTAGGAACATATTGATGCAGATATCTGTGACTCTGTCGGATTCCTGAAAGAGCCCGCTTCAGCGCCGGGTGAATCATCATCTCCCAAAACCTGACGGGCTGAACGCGGGTGAGGTTCTTCGTGACCTTCTAGACAGGGTGATGTGGAGGAGATGGACACTCGGTTCCGTCCTGAATGACGCTATTGCACAAGCCGGTAGAGTCGAAAGGATTGGTGCTCTATAGGTAAAACCTCGATGTCTGTGAACCCCGCCTCGACCGCGTAGCGGCGCATCGTACCAGCACGAAGCACCGTCCCCGTTTCTGCCGATGGCCGCTCTGCCATCCCGT
>JAZGDP010000267.1:0-5492 GCA_036477885.1 Dehalococcoidia bacterium | reverse complement strand
GGACCGGCTGTGCGAAGCCGCCCGGGACCCTGCCAACCATCACTACCCCGCCACCGAGGGTCTGCCAGAGCTGAGACGGGCCATCGCTCAGTGGTATGAAGGGCGCTTCGGCATAATATTAGACCCGGATAAGGAGGTGCTCCCCGTCATCGGCTCCAAGGAGGGGCTGGGGCATATCCCTCTGTGCTTTATCGACCCCGGCGATATAGCCCTGGTGCCAGACCCGGCCTACCCAGTCTATTCCTCGGGCGTCCTGTTCGCCGGCGGGGAATCTTACCCTCTGCCTCTCGTCGAAGAGAACAACTTCCTGCCGGACCTGGACAGCGTGCCACAGGACGTGGCCCAGCGGGCCAAGATGCTGTGGATAAACTATCCCAACAACCCCACTGGAGCGGTGGCCGACATGGAGTTCTTCCAGCGAGTGGTGGCCTTCTCTAAAAAATACGATATCCCCGTCTGCCACGATGGCCCCTATACCGAGGTGGCCTTCGACGGCTACCGACCCTTTAGCTTCATGCAGGCCGAGGGGAGCAGGGAGGTGGGGGTGGAGTTCCATTCCCTCTCCAAGAGCTATAATATGACCGGATGGCGCATAGGGATGGTTGTAGGCAACGCCGATATGGTGAACGCCCTCATGAGGGTGAAGTCCAATCTGGACTCGGGCATTCCCCAGGCCATCCAATATGCAGCTATAGCCGCACTGACGGGGCCACAGGGCTCTATCCAGGAACAAAACGCCATATATAAACGTCGGCGGGACAAGATCATAAAGGTCCTCCTAGATTTGGGGCTGAGGGTGAGGCCGCCGGTTGCCAGTCTATACATCTGGGCGGGCCTACCCGAAGGTCAAACATCTATGGAGTTCGCCGAACGATTGCTGGAGCAGTGCAACGTAGTGGTAACCCCTGGCATAGGCTACGGGCAGAGCGGCGAGGGTTACATTCGTATATCCCTCACCTGCCCCGATGAGCGTATCGATGAGGCCCTGACACGGATACGCTCCCAGTTCTCGCCGGTGGATTAAAATAGCGTTAGGAGGAGAGAGAATATAGCCAGGAAGATTTATCCCACCCATCCCCAAAAAGAGAAGGCCATCCTCGTTGGGGTGAAGGTAAAAGGCAATAGCGAGGGATGGAGCCTGGAGGACTCCCTAGAGGAGCTGGGACAGCTGGTTCGTACCGCTGATGCCGAGGTGGTGGGCACCATCACCCAACGCCTCTCCTCGCCCACTCAATTTTATCTTGGAAAGGGCAAGCTGGAGGAGCTGGCCTCGCTAAAAAAGGAGTGGGAATATGATGTGGCTATATTCAATGATGAGCTCTCTCCCACCCAGCAGCAGAACCTGGAGGACTCCCTCAAAGTCAAGGTGATAGACCGCACCGCCCTCATCCTAGACGTATTCGCCAGGAGGGCCCAGACCAGGGACGGAAGGCTACAGGTGGAGCTAGCCCAACACGAGTACCTTCTTCCTCGACTGGCGGGCCAGTGGAGCCACCTAGAGCGTCTGGGAGGCGGCATCGGCACCAGGGGCCCTGGAGAGACCCAGTTGGAGACCGATAGGCGAATAATCAGGGATAAGATTCATCGCCTGAAAGACCAGCTAGAGTCGGTGAGGACTCACCGCGCCTTATATCGACAGAACAGGAAAAGACGCGGCATCCCCGTAGTATCTTTGGTGGGCTACACCAACGCAGGAAAGAGCACCCTTCTTAACATCCTCACCCACGCTAAAGTTCTAGCAGAGGACAAGCTATTTGCCACCCTGGACCCTATTACTCGACGCCTAGTCTTTCCTGGGGGAGGGGAGGCCATCCTCACCGATACCGTAGGTTTCATCCACAAACTGCCTCACACCCTGGTAGCAGCCTTCCGAGCCACCCTAGAGGAGCTTGGCGAGGCTGACCTCCTCCTTCACATCGTCGATGTAACTCATAGAAACGCCCCTGAGCAGAGCCGCGTGGTGGAGGAGATATTGGGAGACTTAGGGCTGAGGGGTAAGCCCCAAGTATTGGTGCTCAACAAGATAGACCTGGTGGCGTCAAAGGACGAGGACCTGGAAGAGGGCCCCATAAAATCATGTGTGGAAGAATTTAGAGATGGACGAGAGTCGGTAGCCCTCGTTTCAGCGGCCAAAGGATGGGGCCTTGATAGGCTTCTGATGATGATTCAGGAGAATCTTGCCCTTAAGGTTGGCAACCGTTCTCGGAGTGCCTCTTAATAGACCCATCCCACCCGGCAACCTTAGCGGGTCTCGAGGTGCTAGGCGGCACGATTTAACCCTTTAAATCATCCTTCGTCTTATTAGTCGCTCACCACAGCTATGGCATCAAACTCTACCAAAAGCTCAGGATAAGCTAACTTGGTTATTGTAGCTGTGACGGCGGGAAATGGCTCAGTGGTAAAATAGCCCTTCCATACCTCTATGGTCTTTTCCCAATCGACCGACTCAGCCCAGAAGACGTTTAGCTTCACCACGTCGTTCAAGGTCGCCCCAGCCTCAGCAAGGATGCTCTTGAGATTTTCCAATGCCTGCACTGATTGAGCCTCTAAATTGCCCTCCCCAATTACGTTGCCATCCTTGTCCCAGGCCACCTGGCCGGATACATAAATAGTGTTGCCAACCTTCACAGCGTGGTTGACCTGGAATTGTTTGTAAGAAACTACTTTTGCCGAATTGAAGGCTTCTTTTTTCATTATCCACCTCCTAGTTATGGATGTTTCGTTAGGCACCGATGATAGTCCACGGGCTACCTGGCTGTCAAGCCCGCCTCCAGCATGAAGGGAAGGGAGCTCGGGCACAGTTACCTGCGTTGTATAATTAGCTATTCCGAATCTTTACAGGGAGGAAGTCCATGGAGCGTAAGGCTATAAACATCCCCGAGGTAGTCTCCTACGAACAGTATGCCTGTACCCACGCAACCCAATGCGGCAACATGATCTTCGTCTCGGGACAGGCCTCGGTGGATGCCCAAGGAGAGGTTCTCCACGAGGGAGACATCGTAGCTCAGTGCGACCGTGCCTTTCAGAATATGAGGGCGGTGCTGAAGGCAGCCGGCGCCAACATGAAGGATGTGGTGCACTACAACATTTACGTCCTCAGCAACGACGCCTGGGACAAGATCGCCCCTGTGCGGAAGAGATATTTCGACACCGACCCTATGCCGGCCTGCGTGGGAGTTGCGGTGAAGGAGCTATATCCGCCGGGCATCCTGATAGAGATGGACGCCATAGCCATGGTGGGATAACGCCCTTTAACAGTGCTATCTCCAGCCTCAGGCCGGTATCACCACCAGCTCCCGGTCATTGCCTGGCGTGAGGACCTCACACCCGGTTTCCGTCACGGCAACGCTCTCACTGAAGCCTATACCACACTGGCCGGGGACCCAAATGCATATGGGCAGATGAAAGGTCATCCCTGGCTCCAGAGGTCGGTCGATCCCATCGGCTATATACATAGGAGCCTCGGTCCAGGTCTGGGGAAAACCCAGGCCAATAGAGTACCCGAAGGCGCCGTGGAAATATGCTATCGACTCCACCGGCGCGAATCCCTTCCGCGCCTCCATTGCCACCTCATGGCCGGTGCGCCCGGGTTTGATGTTCTCCAGCAGGAGATTTACTATATGCAAGCTGGCATCGGATAATCTTCTCACCGTATCAGTGGCATCTCCGATGACAGCGCTACGCATATTGGGTGCGTTATACCGCTCGTAGGTGCCGGTGATCTCGATGTATAGGGGATCGCCTACCTTCAGGGGCACCCTTTTATACATGTTGTGGGGCATCCACCCTGAGCGATGGCCGGTGAGAATCATGGGGTCTATGGACAAGATCTCGCTGCCACCACCAATCATGGTGTAATAGGCGGCAGCCTCCATATCGTTATCTGTCTTCCCCACCCCCGCAGCCGCTATGGCCGCCTTGGCGCCCTTAAAGGAGAGCTCTCCCGCCTTGCGCATGTAGTCCAACTCGGCGGGGCTTTTGATCATCCGAATCTTCAGCACCAGATTCGTTGCGTCCTGGAGCTGGGCTTGGGGTAGCAGCTCCTTCAGTCGAAGGTAGGTGCGCACGTCCATGGCTCCGCTTTCCCATACATCCTCGCTGCTCATCTCGATCCCGATCCTCTTATCGGCGAACCCTCGCTCCCGCAGGACTTCAGCAAGTTGCGAACCGGGGTCCTTGAATTTATACCAATCGAACACGATGAGGTCATCTATCACCGAGGTCAGCAGAGCACAGGCTGTCTCTGCCTCGGGCAAATGCATAGCCAATTGCCCCTCCCGAGGTACAATCACGCAACTGTAAGAGTGGGACATGACGGTCTGATAACCCGTTAGATAGCACTTATTGGGGGTGCTGGTGATGAGCAGCACGTCCATGTCTTCCTCGGCCATGAGCTTTCTAACCTTCTTTAAGCGCTCCGTGTATTCGGCCTCGGGGAAGGATAGCTCCTTAGGTATGGGGTTCTTCCTGTACTCCGTTAGTAAATCCATCTTTGTTCTCCCTTCTTTTTGAATTATGCCTGTATTATTGCTAGCTCCCGGGGCTGGTGGCAGGTGAGAATCTCGCAGCCCGTTTCGGTAACTAAAATGGTTTCACTGAAGCCTATGCCACATTTGCCGGGGTAACGATTCGAGATGGGCAGATGAAAGGTCATCTCTTTAGGGACTGGCTCTTTAGTTAATTCTTTTAGAAGATCCATTACCTCATCTCTCCCCTGAATTCTTTATAAAGTTGCGTTATGCTGCCAAAGCGATTGGCTTCTTGCCCCAACCAGCTTCTATATTTATCCACCTTCACCGCCCTGTCCGCCTCCTCTTCGCTCATGCCGCTGTCATAACATCTTCGAGCCTCGTCCCGCAGGATGAAAAAGTAATCCCTCAACTCCCTCAGATCGGCCATGGTGCCTATGGGGCCGTGGCCTGGCACAATCCTATCCACCTCCAGTTTCTCTACTTCGTCGATGACCCTAATCCAACCGCTTATATAGCCGTCGCCGGCATAGGGCACCACTTTAAGAAAGGCTATATCTCCTGCATAGAGGAGCCTCTCATCCGGCAGATACACAAGGGTGTCACCGAAGGTGTGGGCAGGCCCCAGATATAGTAGTCGTAGCTCTCTTGAGCCGTCGTAAAGGGTCATCCTATCGACGAAGGTCACATCGGGAGGCCTAAGGTGCACCTTACGGATATCCTCTGCTAGCTCCGGGAGGCCATCGGCTATAGATTCGATGTTTGTCTCGCCAGCCTCCAAAAACTCCCGTCGACAATTAGCATGGCTTAATATACGAGCTTCGGGGAAGAATTCGTTGCCGAAGGTGTGATCGCCGTGAAAATGGGTGTTTACAAGATATCTTATGGGTTTAGTGGAGGCCTTTTTTATAACCTGGATGAAGTTCTGGGCTAAGATGGGGGAGGTAAGAGAGTCGATGGCCATAACGGCTTCCTCCATGACGATGAATCCCCCATGAGTAGCGGTGCCATCCCCCATCAGCA
>JAZGDP010000266.1:0-3265 GCA_036477885.1 Dehalococcoidia bacterium | reverse complement strand
TGTAGGACATGGGATGTCCGTAGTTTTCCCCAGCCACGATAATGTTAATCTCGTCGCAGTTGCTGGGGCCGTTCTCCGTCTCGTAGATTCGCCCGCTCTCGGGGTCAAAGGCAAAATCGAAGGGGTTGCGGAATCCGTAGGCAAACACCCTGGGGTCGGCCCCCGGCTCATTGACGAAGGGGTTATCGGGAGCCGCCGAGCCATCCCGCTTGTCGATACGCAGAATCTTCCCCAAGGGGCTACCCAGGTCCTGTGCTGGGTCCTTAAACTCCATCTCCCCGATAGAGACATACAGATATCCATCGGGGCCAAAGTTGAGATTTCCGGCCACGTGGCCACATACCACAGGGTTGGTGTTGGGCAGGTCCTGTACCAGCACCGTTGGGTCCTGTCCCCTGCCATCTACCTCTGTAAAGCGCATGATGACGGGATGACCGATATCGTCCCTGGATTCTACAGGCTCGATAAAGTACACGTAGACGTAGTGGTTCTCCTCGAACTCTGGGTCAATGGCCAGCCCCAGGAGGCCGCATTCCCCCAGGGAGAAGATCTCCACGTGCGAGAAAGTCGAGGTCTCTCCATCGGCGAAGATGCGAATGTCGCCGGTGGAAAACTCGTTATAGAAGAGCCGCCCGTCGGGGGCGAAGGCCAGAGCCACAGGAAAGCTTGCCCGTGTGACAAGGATGGAACTCACGTTGATATCGGGCACATCATTCGCTGGTGCAGTTTGGACCTCTTCTTTAGATCTAGGGGTGGCCGTAGGCGTAGATGCCTGTTGAGGCTCACCGCAGGCCGCCAGAAGTGCTACTGTCACTATGATCGATGTAAGTAATCTAGGGGTCATTACAGGCAAATCCCTGGATTATCCCGTTCGGTAGCTCATGGTGTAAAGCCGGGCGTATAGGCCTCTCCTCTCCAGAAGCTCCTGGGGAGTGCCCTCCTCTACAATCCTCGCCCCCTCCACCACCACTATCCGGTGGGCGTCCCGTACGGTGGAAAGGCGGTGAGCTATGACGATGGAGGTCCGACCCTGGAGCAACCGCTTGAGCGCTTGCTGTATCATGACCTCCGCTTGAGTATCGATATTGGCGGTAGCCTCGTCCAGAATGAGTACGGGAGGGTTGACTACCAGGGCGCGAGCAAAGCTGATGAGCTGTCGTTGGCCCACGCTGAGGTTGCCCCCCCGCTCCTGGAGACGAGTTTCGTACCCCTTCTCCAGGCGCTGGATAAAGTCGTGGGCCCCTACCGCCTTGGCGGCCTCTCTTATCTCCTCATCGGTGGCCTCCAAACGACCATAACGGATGTTGTCTTTAATAGTCCCTGAGAATAGGAAGGGGTCTTGCAGCACCACAGCCACCTGGCGGCCCAGGGATCTTCGTTTCACCCTACGGATGTCTATGCCGTCTATGGTTATCTTGCCCCGGCTTACATCATAGAGACGGAGGATTAAACTGATTAGGGTGCTTTTGCCTGCTCCGGTGGGCCCCACCAGTGCCACTGTCTCGCCGGGCGATATGCAGAGGTTTATATCCTTTAGCACCTCTATTCCCTTTACATAGCTGAAGCTGACGTTATGGAAGCGTATGTCTCCTTTGATGTGGGGCAACTCTATGGCGTCGGGGGCGTCCTGTATATCGGGCTGGGTATCCAAGACCTCGAATATTCGAGTGCCCGAGGCCATGGCCCGCTGAAGTTCGGCATATTGCATGGTTAGATTGCGAATGGGGTCGAAGAAACGCTGAATATACAGGGCAAAGGCCACCAGGACCCCTATCTCCAAATCCCCATCCAATACCTGAGCCCCTCCAAATACTATCACTAAGGCAGTGGCCACCCAGCTCAAGAATTCCACTGTGGGCACAACGGCCGAGGAGAGACGGTTGGCTTGAAGATTGGCCTTGAGATGGTCTTGATTCGTCTTATTGAAGTGTTGAAAGTTGACATCTTCCCTTACCAGACTCTGGATCACCCTCACCCCGGATATGTTTTCCTCCAGGCCGGCGTTCACTGCGGCAATAGTCCTCCTGACACGCATAAATGCCCTCCAGGCAAATCTCTGCCAGTAGCCCATAATCAAGAAGAGTAGAGGCAAGACAGCTAGGGTGATGAGGGCTAATTGTATATCCATCAGGAATAGAACGACGATTATGCCCCCCAGGGTCAAAAGGTCGCCTAAGATGAGGATTCCACTGGTGAGAAACTCCTGGAGTTGAATGACGTCGTTTTGAACCCGGGACATTATCCGCCCCACCTCATTTCGGTCGTGGAACGAGAGTGATAGGCACTGCAGATGGTCGAAGAGTTGGGTGCGCAGGGTGAGGAGGACCTTTTGCCCCAGATGGGCCATGGCACGGAGCTGAATGTAGTTTGTCACCCAACCCAGAAGAGCATTTGCTAGAAACAGAAGCATAAGCCAATAGAGCCTGTTCAAGTCTCCTCGGGTGATATAGCCGATGGCTTGGGAGACCAGCCAGGGCACAGCCACTGAAGTAAGGGTGAAAACGATCATCGTTACCACTGCCGTCGCCACCTGCAGCTTGTAGGGTTTGAGGTAGCTCAACAGCCGTATAGTCACCTGAGGCGCATAAACCTTTCCCAGGCCCTCTTTTTCATCCAGCACACTGGTTTTACTATCGTAGCTGTGGTGATGGTAATGCATTCTCTATTCCTTCTTCAGGGAGTAGTTAATTCTAAATGCTCCAACCAACGAGCAGCCTCCTCTTGGAACCGTAGCTGGAGCTCATAGATCCCCTTATAGATACCCTCTTGTTCCAACAGCTCCTGGTGTTTGCCCCTCTCCACTATCTGTCCATCTTTTAACACCAAAATCAGGTCGGCACCTTTAACGCTGTTGAGCCTTTGAGAGATGATGAAGGTGGTCCGCCCCTTTATCAGCCCCCTCAGGGCCTTTTGGATGTGATACTCCGTCTCCGTATCTACGCTGGAGGTGGCGTCGTCCAGAATAAGAATGCGAGGATCGATCAGTAGGGTACGAGCAATGGCCAGCCTCTGTTTTTGTCCCCCGGAGAGGGTTATGCCTCGCTCGCCTACCCAGGTGTTGTAGCCCTGAGGCAGGCTCAGAATAAAGTCGTGGAGGTGAGCGGCCTTAGCGGCGGCTATTATATCCTCCTCTTTGGCCTCGGGAGTCCCATAGGCTATGTTGTCCCGCAAGGTGGCGGAGAAGAGGAATATATCCTGTTGCACGACCCCTATACTACGACGCAGGGAGGATAATGTAACATCGCGTATATCCACGCCATCAATG
>JAZGDP010000265.1:0-8571 GCA_036477885.1 Dehalococcoidia bacterium | reverse complement strand
TGGGCTTGGCCTCCTCTACCTTGGGGATAGTCACGGTGAGGACACCATCCTCAAAGAGGGCCTCGGCCTTATCTGCCTTTAAAGAGCTAGGCAGGGCGATGACCCGGTGGAAGGAGCCGTAGCGCCGTTCTCGGCGTATGTAGTCCTCCTCCTCCTCCTCCTCCTCCTCCTTAGCCTCCCGCTCCTCGCTCCTCTCGCCTTTGATGGTCAATTGTCGTCCCCTGGAGGGTTATCTCCACCTCCTCGGGCTTGATGCCGGGGAGAGAGGCTTTAAGAACCACGTCATCGGGGGTCTGGTACATGTCTAGGGGCAGATACTCTCTATCAGAGAAGATAGACCATAGGTGAGAGGGTCGTACAAAGCTGTCCTCGGAAAGCCTGTCCATAGCCTGGCGCAGGCTCACCAGCTCGCTAAAAGGCTCCCAACGAGTTAATGCCTTCATTTTTTCACCTCCTTTCTCAGTTTATTTAAGGGTTGGTTTTGGCCAGCCCTCGGCTTTCTTTAGGCCTTTCACACAGATTATAAGCCTTGATAATGCACCTATCAAGTCTCTTATAAAAACATTATCAGATAAACTAAAATATTAAAGATAGATAGTTGACAAAATCATTATAAACAGATAAAATAAGGTGGAGAGTAAATTTGGTGTAAGCCTATGACTAAAAGGGATTATTACGATATTTTAGGGGTGAGACGAGGGGCCTCAGATAAAGAGGTTAAGCAGGCTTATCGAAGGCTGGCTCGTAAATACCATCCGGACGTCAATCCCGGGGACAAGGCCTCCGAAGGGAAGTTCAAGGAGATCAACGAGGCCTATGAGGTCCTCTCGGATCCCGAGAGGCGGACCAAATACGACCGCTACGGGAAGAACTGGCGTTATGCCGACCAGTTCTCTCAGGCTCGGCAGGGCCCTTTTAAATGGCACTTTGAGGAGAGTACAGAGCCCCTTTCCGACGATTTCGACCTGGGGGGATTTGGTGGGCTGGGGGATATCTTCGGGAGCATATTTCAGGGGAGAAGACGCAGCACCTTCAGGACGAGGGCTCGCACCCAGGTGGAGCGGCTCGTAGAGGTATCTTTGGAGGAGGCCTATAGCGGCACCACTCGCCTTTTGGAGACCTGGGTCGAAGAGCCTTGTGAGGTGTGCCATGGTGCAGGCTCCCTGGGTAATGCTCCCTGCTACAAGTGTAGGGGAAGGGGAATTGGTCAACATCCCCGCCGCTTAGAGGTCAAGATACCGCCGGGGGTCAAGGATGGCTCTCGGGTGCGGGTCTCGCTCAATGGAGGGGATGCCTTTGCACAAGAGATATATCTAGTGATCTCGGTGAAACCTCACCGACTTTTTGAGCGGCGAGGCGACGATCTGTATGTCGAGGTGCCGGTGAGCTTGACCGATGTCATATTAGGAGGGGAGGTGGAGGTGCCCACCCTCAAAGGGAAGGTGGCTCTTAAGATACCCTCTGAGACTCAAAATGGTAAGACCTTCAGGCTCTCTAGGCAGGGCATGCCCCGCCTGGGCCAATCCTCTGCTAAGGGCCATCTCTACGCTAAGGTGAAGGTGGTCTTGCCATCGGGCCTCACCCAAAAGGAGAGGGAGCTTTTTAAGAAGCTTAAAGAGCTTAGACGGGACGGAGGTGGGAAACAATCATGATGCATGAAAGCCATGAGCCTCGTTACGTCATAAATGTAGTGGCTCGTATAATTGGGGTTCACGCCCAGACACTGCGCTACTACGAGCGGATGGGTCTCATAGAGCCCTCCCGCTCCAAGGGGAATATCCGCTACTATTCCGCTTACGAGGTGCAGAAGCTAAAACGAATAAAGTCTCTCATAGAGGACTTGGGGGTTAACCTGGCGGGGGTGGATGTAATTATGCGTATGGCCGATAGAATGCTGGAGATGGAACGCTCTTTGAAGCTTGTGGAGCAGCAGCTTAAAATGCTCACGAGCAGGCATCAGGGAGAGAACCCTTCGGCCTCGGAGGACATCAGATTTGTAGAAGGAGAAGAGGATGTTGAGACCCGATAGATTTACGGAGAAGGCCCAGGAGGTCTTATCCGCCTCACAGGAGCTTGTGCGCCAGTATAAGCACAGCCAGTGGGATGTGGAGCACCTTCTTCTGGCTCTACTGGAGCAAGAGGAAGGCCTCACCTCGGAGATTCTTAAGCAGTTGGGGGTGGAGACGGAATATGTCAAGAATAAGGTGCGACAGGTCTTAGAAGAGGCCCCCAAAATAGCTTATGAGGGCGCCCAGATCTATGCCACTCCCAGGGTTCATAGTGTTCTGGAGGCCGCCGACACCGAGGCCAAGAGGCTGAAGGATGAATACATAGGCTCTGAACATCTCCTCATAGCCATAAGCGGCGAGCAGGGCGGCCAAAGTGCAAAGCTCCTGAAGGACTTTGGTGTGGACCAGGAGAAGATTTACCAGGCTTTGGAGGATATCAGAGGAGTGCAGCGGGTAACCGATCCCAGGGCAGAAAGCAAATACCGGGCCCTGGAGAAATACAGTCGAGACCTGACGGAGATGGCCCGCCAGGGCAAGCTGGACCCCGTTATAGGTCGGGATGAGGAGATCCGGCGGGTCATGCAGATTCTCACTCGTAGGACCAAAAACAATCCGGTGGTCATCGGGGAGGCGGGGGTCGGTAAGACTGCCATCGCGGAAGGATTAGCTCAACGCATTGTAGCGGGAGACGCCCCCGATTCTTTAAAGGGGCGCCGCGTGATAGCCTTGGACCTGCCCTCTCTTGTGGCGGGCAGTAAATTCCGGGGGGAGTTCGAGGAGCGACTAAAGGCGGTCATGGATGAGATCCGGGCCGCCCAGGGGGAGATAGTGCTCTTCATCGATGAGATCCATAATGTGGTTGGGGCTGGAGCTGCCGAGGGTGCCATAGATGCTAGCAACATGCTGAAGCCCGCTCTGGCCAGGGGAGAGTTGCAGTGCGTGGGAGCTACCACCCTCGATGAATATCGAAAGCATATCGAGAAAGATTCCGCCCTGGAGCGACGGTTTCAGCCGGTGTATATAGAAGAGCCCAGCCTGGAGGATACCATCGAGATGCTAAAAGGGCTCCGCCCTAGGTATGAGGCTCACCATAAGATAAAGATAGATGATAGCGCCCTGGAGGCTGCCGTCCGCCTCAGCCACAGGTATGTGACCGACCGGTATCTGCCGGACAAGGCTATAGACCTCATCGATGAGGCGGCGAGCCGCCTGCGCATCGATATGGAAAGCGCCCCTGCCGATGTGAAGGGGATGGAGAAGGAGATTCAGAAGCTTCTCAACGAGGAGGAGGCGGCCTCCCAGCGAGGCGACTATGAACAGGCCTCTAAGACTAAGATTGAGCGTCTGCGCTTGGAGGAGGAGTGCAACAAGGCTAAGGAGGCATGGCAGAGAGAGAAAAAGCTGGACGATGTGGTGGACGAAGAGGATATAGCAAATTTAATCGCTCAATGGACCGGCATCCCCGTAAGCCGTATGCTGCAGGGGGAGACGGAAAAGCTGTTACACATGGAGGAACGTCTGCATGAGCGAATCATAGGCCAGGACGAGGCTGTGGGAGCGGTGTCTGAGGCCATCCGTCGCGCTAGAGCAGGCCTAAAGGACCCCAAGCGCCCTATAGGAAGCTTTATATTCCTCGGCCCCACTGGGGTGGGGAAGACGGAGCTGGTTCGAGCCTTGGCAGAGTTCCTCTTCGATGAGGAGGAGGCCATGGTTCGCATCGATATGTCTGAATACATGGAGAAGCACACCGTCTCTAGACTTATTGGGGCTCCACCGGGTTATGTGGGATATGAGGAGGGGGGTCAATTGACCGAGGCGGTGCGTCGTCGCCCCTTCAAGGTGGTCCTCTTTGATGAGGTGGAGAAGGCACATCCCGATGTATTCAACATCCTCTTGCAGATCCTGGAGGACGGCAGGCTCACCGATGGCCATGGCAGGACGGTGGACTTCCGTAATACTGTTGTTATAATGACCAGTAACCTGGGAACAGGGGAGCTTCAACGTCAGGCAATGGGGTTCCAACGGGGTGCTCAAAAGGCTTCGGAAGAGGAGCGTTTACGCACAGCAGTGGAGGACGCTCTAAAGAAGACCTTCCGCCCCGAATTCCTGAACCGCATCGACGAGATCATTGTCTTCCAGCCTCTCACCCAGGAGCAGATCGTGCTTATTGTAGAGCTGCTGATGAACGAGATAAGAAAGCGCCTGGAGGAGAGAAAAATAGGGGTGCAGCTCTCCCAACAGGCCAAGGAATGGCTGGCCAAAGAGGGGTTTGACCCTATGTTTGGGGCTCGACCTCTGCGGCGGGCCCTTCAGCGGCACGTGGAGAATCCCTTATCCAAGAGAATCCTGGCTGAGGAGTTTCGAGAGGGGGATGAGATCCTGGTAGACGTGGGGGACAAGGGCTTAACCTTCACTAAGACCAAAGTTTCCGCCAAGGCGGCGGTCTAAGGCTCGCGAGGCAAAAATCCCCTCCACCGCTTTGAAGGTTTATGGGCGGGGAATGGGATAATAAGGGAAACTGATAAGCCCAATGCCCTTTGGGCTTGTAAAGGAAATGAATGAAGGTAGAAGAAAAATACGTAGAGATAGAAGGCATTAGGGTTCACTACTTGAGTGGGGGGGAAGGTTCCCCCCTTCTCCTTATCCACGGCCTGGGCAATGCAGTGTTGTCCTGGAGCGCCAATATAGAGCCTCTGGCCCTTTCTCATCGAATCTATGCCTTGGATCTGCCTGGCCACGGCCTCTCCGATAAACCCGCCATTTCTTACACCCTTGACTACGGCGTCGACTTCCTTCAGAAATTCATGGACAAAGTGGGAATTCAAGAAGCCAACGTTGCAGGAAACTCCATGGGTGGGCTGTTGGCCGCTAGGTTGGCCCTGGACATTCCCGATAGAGTGATCAGGTTGATACTGGTGGGCGCCGCGGGCATAGGGCGTGACCTGACCTTTTCCCTACGCTTTCTCACCCTGCCTTTGGTAGGAAAGCTCCTTTACCGCACCACCAGTGAAAAGAAGGTGCGATTTGTATTGAAAAAAATCCTCTTCGATCAGAGCCTAATAACTGATGAGCTGGTGAAGGAGGTTTATCGCTATCGCTCTATCCCAGGCAACGATGAGAATGCCCTGAAAATCCTTAAGTACGGAGTGAACCTCCTTGGACAGCAAGAAAAAGTAGTGGTAAGGGACAGACTGCCATCTTTGAGAAAGCCCACCCTCATTTTATGGGGAGCTCAGGATAGGCTCATCCCTGTGGATCACGCCTATTTGGCCCATAAGCTAATAGAAGGCTCTATACTGCACATCTTTCAAGGCTGCGGCCACTGGCCCCAGATGGAAAAGGCCTCGGAGTTCAACGAATTAGTACAAGAGTTCCTGCAAAGGCCCTTGGAGTCACAGGCCTTAAAGATGCCTTACAGAGGCCTTTGATACGGGAAAACCCCTCATCACGATGCAAGTTTTCCCCCAGCACGAGATGGGGGAAGGCCATCATCGGAATAAAGGTTGGCCTCATTGTGGATGGGGTGGCCTTATCGTAATCTTTACCTCGTGATGCCGGTAAAAAGACCGGCACTATCTCAATGGGGGAAAAGTAGATCACCTCTTCGCCCATGAAGCAAGCCCGGCTGAACCAGATAGGCCAAACTAGGCCAGGTACCGATTATGGCGGAAAAGCATGTAGAGGATGGGAAGTCCGGCGTACAAGCTGGTACCACCGCCGAAATATCTGGTGAGGAGGAAAACAGGCGAATGAAGATCCTAGTTATTGACGATGATCCGGATATAGTAGAGGTGGTCTCCCTATGTTTTGAGTTACGCTGGCCGGATGCCACGGTGCTGAGCGCGTCTACAGGAGAGTTGGGAATAAAGCAACTAAAAAGTGAAAAATTCGACATCACTATCCTGGACATAGGCCTTCCCGATATCGAGGGCTTCGAGGTTTGCAGGCGGATCAGAGCGTTTTCCTATATGCCTGTCATCATGCTCACCGTAAGGAAGGAACGGGAAGATATCATCAAAGCGTTGGACCTGGGAGCCGACGATTACATAGCTAAACCTTTCAGGCCGGTTGAGTTCCTAGCTAGGGTTAATGCTGTATTACGCCGCAGCCAGCTAAGTACGGTGTCTTCTGGAGAGGTGGCCTTCCAAGTTGGAGACTTCATGATAGATTTTGGCCATGGCGAAGTTCACATCGATAACCAGTCGATTCAATTGACCGGCACCGAGTATCAGTTGTTCTATCATCTGGTGAAGAACGCGGGGAAGATGGTGGCGTCTAAGACGTTGCTGAATAACATCTGGGGAGAGGAGTATCGAAACGAGCCCTATTTTCTTGCGGTTCGCTTTACGCAGCTCAAACAAAAACTAGAGGGGCATTTCCCTGTTCGAAGGCTCATTCTGAAAGAGAGGTCAGAGGGCTACACCCTGGTTGCCCCATCCTGAGCATCACGCCTTACGGGTGTATATGAATACAGGAAAACCCCTCATCACAATACAAGTTTTCCCCCAGCACGGGATGGGGGAAAGCCACCATCGGAATAAAGGTTGGCCTCATTGTGGGTGGGGTGGCCTTATCGTAATCTTTATCTTGTGATGTTGGCAAAAAGAAAGAGGCCGATTCTGTTTCCATCACTATTTTTGGGCCTGGCGGCCTTGGCGTCGGGGAGATTCCAATAGATTAAGGTAGCTTTTTTGACGCATTACCGATTTTATGTTATGATTATCGCGGTGGGGGAAGATGGGTTGGGTTGGATAGGAAAGAGGCGCAATCGGCTAAGAAGTAGTTATTATTTTATTTTTTAGTTTTATTCTCCCGATTTCACCTCTTTAGAATCAATCGTTAGCTTCCTGAGGGCTGATGTCGTTTCGTCCACGCAACCCCATTCCTCCTAGGTATAGATTTTTGCGCCCTTTTTCATTGAGAGGGGGTGTAAAAGGGGGTTGTTGACCTAATGGTTATGGGCATTAGGCGCCTTTCACCTAAGCTTATAATTCGTCTAGGGGGGATGCTTCTCTTAGCCCTGGTGGGGCTGAGCATAGGGTTTTATGTAGGGGATAGGGAGGCGGCGGCAGACTTTAAGGAATGGATTATCCTCTCCGCCAGCTTATTCGGTGGCCTGGTAGGTTTTATCCTCACCCCCTATTTGGTGCTACCCCTTTTCCGATTCACCCTCAAGCGTATAAGAGAGGCTCCTGTATCCACTCTAGTGGCCAGCACCGTAGGCCTACTATTGGGGTTGCTGGTATCTATGCCCTTGGCCTGGGCCATCACTAATCTGCCTGGCCTGTGGGGGGACATCTTGCCGGCGGTGGTAAGCGTGATCTTTGCTTACCTAGGTGCGGTCGTTGTCCTTTCCAGAGAGAAGGAGCTTCGCCAGCTCTTCAGTTTTCATGTTGGCGAGGGGGATAGGAAGGTCTTTAGCCGGACTTCAAAGAATGTGGGCAATGGCCACATTATCCTGGATACCAGTGCAATCATCGATGGACGAATAGCCGATATCTCTCAGACAGGCTTCGTCAACGGCCAGTTGGTGGTTCCCCAGTTCGTCTTGGATGAACTCCAGCGTATAGCCGATTCCAGCGATACTTTGAGGCGCAATAGGGGTCGCAGAGGTCTAGAGGTGTTGAATAGGCTCCAAAAAGAGGACCATGTGGTGGTACAGGTGGTGGACACTGAAATCCCGGACGTGGCCGAGGTAGATGGCAAGCTGGTGAAATTGGCTAAGAAAGTTGGCTATCCCATTCTAACCACCGATTTCAACCTCAACCGAGTAGCGGAGCTGCAAGGGGTACAGGTGCTTAACATAAATGAATTAGCCAACTCTTTGAAGCCTATAGTGTTGCCGGGGGAAGAGCTATTTATTCGTATCGTCCAGGAGGGCAAGGAATCCAACCAAGGGGTGGGCTTCTTGGACGACGGTACCATGGTGGTAATAGAAGGAGGACGCTCCTATATTAACGAGGAGATTCAGGTGGTGATCAATCGGGCCCTCCAGACCGCTGCGGGAAGGATAATCTTCGCTCACCCCAGGCAAAAGTAGGCGATGGGGACAGCTGGCCTTTCACCCCAGCTTGATCTAGGTAGAATAGGGGCGGTCGTTGTCGCTGGGGGTAAAAGCACCCGGATGGGAAAGGTGGATAAGATCTTCGCTTCCCTTAGAGGGAAGGCTCTCATTACCCACGTTCTGGACGTCTTCTGCCGATGTGATTTCATAGATGACCTAGTATTGGTCTTGGATAAGACTAACTTCGACCAGGGTTGGAAGCTATTAGAGGAGTATGGGTGGTCTGATTCGGTAAAGATCTGTCCTGGCGGGCCTCGCCGTCAGGACTCGGTCAGAGAGGGTTTGAGGAACCTGGCTCGCTGTGAATGGGTGGTAATCCACGATGGAGCTCGCCCATGCATAGATGTGGCAATGATAGAGAGGGGGTTGGCTGAGGCTCGCAATGGCGGTGCGGCGGTTGCGGCGGTGCCTGCTCAAGAGACCATCAAAATGGTGGGGAAGGATGGCTTGGTAGAGAAGACCCCTCCTCGCCAGAGCCTGTGGATAGCTCAGACCCCT
>JAZGDP010000264.1:0-2457 GCA_036477885.1 Dehalococcoidia bacterium | reverse complement strand
TGTTATGCAGGAAATCAGGGAAGCCCTTCTTTGAGGAAATTCTAGTAAAGACCCGATCGAAATGGGCTACAGGTCGGGGACGGTGTACAAAGTTCAGTGGCAGTTGCGCAAGAAAGGGATGCTGAATGGGAATGCTTCTTTCCACGGAAAGGTAGAAAGTGCTCCGCTTTCCAATCAACCGATCCATGCCCACTTAAGCCAGCTCTAGACAGAGAAGGCTGAGCTTGAGAACGAGATTACCCGGTTAAGTGAGGAAGCCGAAGAGGCTGGCTCCCTCCGGTCTGAGCTTGAAGAGGCCTGCGCCCAGATCAAGGAGCTTGAAGTGGAAGTTAGCGAGTCCAATGCCCTACGGCAACAGGTGAAGAGTCTGGAGGCAAAGACAAAAGAGGCCCGAGACTTGTGCCAGCAGGTTAGGCAGCTCGAGGGCAGGAATAAGGAGTACGTGTCAACGCTCACAGACCTATACCTGAAGAATCAGGACTGGCAAAGTAGGGCTAAGGTTGAACGAGAAGCCCGCCAAAAAGCCGAGCAGCAGAGCGAGGAGTACAGGCAGAGGGGACAGCAGTTGTGGCAGGAAAACGAGGAGCTCAAAATACTGGCAACTAACCTGGAGCAGACTTCTCGATGGCTGTGTGCCCAACTAAACGAATTACTGCCACTCAAGGTTTGGGCGGACCATCCATGCGGTGTCTGTGGTAAACCGGTGAAGGGCGCAGTGGACAGAGAGACGGCGGCTCGCTTGATGAAGGACTTCGGCCACAAGGATTGCCTGAAGAAGCAAAATTCTAATCTAGGTAAGCCTCTCCTCGCAGGTGGTGCAGCGCTATACGGTCTATCAAGGCTGCGCTAGGTAGCTACGCAACTACACGGCTATTATTACTCGGTGTACAGCCCACCAGGGCGCTGCTCCTAGAACGGAAGATACTCCCTCACCCCGGGGGTGTCAGGGGGCGGAGCCCCAGAAGCATTCCTGGGCGGGCGGGAATGAAAGCATATTTTGCGACAGAGCGTTAGCCTCTTATGGGAACTCCCTTCTCCTTCAGATAGGTCTTGGCCTGGGCGATGGAATAGGTGCCGTAGTGGAAGATGCTGGCGGCTAATACGGCGTCGGCCTTGCCCACCACGATGGCCTCGTGGAGGTGCTCCAACTTGCCGGCGCCACCGCTGGCGATGACCGGCACCCTCACCGCCTCCGATATAGAGCGGGTCAGCTCAAGGTCGTAGCCGGTCTGATGGCCGTCGGCGTCCATGCTGGTGACCAGCAGCTCCCCCGCCCCCAGCTTCACCACCCTCTCGGCCCATTTTAGGGCGTCGATGCCGGTGGGCTTGCGGCCCCCGTAAATATAAACCTCCCATCGAGAATCGGGTCCCACTCCCAGCTCCTCCGAGGATACCTCCTCCCCTGCCTCTATGCGTTTTGCATCGATGGCCACCACTATACACTGGTTGCCAAACTTCTCCGCGCCCTGAGATATGAGCCGAGGATTGAGGACGGCGGCGGTGTTGATGGCCACCTTGTCTGCTCCCGCCTCCAGCATGCGCCGCATATCATCCAGGGTGCGAATGCCTCCCCCCACCGTGAGGGGGATGAAGACCTGCTCCGATACCCTTTTCACCACATCTATCATGGTGTCCCGCTGGTCGGAGCTGGCGGTGATGTCCAGAAAGACCAACTCATCGGCGCCCTCTCTATCGTAGAAGGCGGCCAGCTCGGCGGGGTCGCCGGCGTCCCGCAAGTTGACGAAGCTTACGCCTTTGACTACTCGTCCCTCCGTTACATCCAGACACGGTATTATCCGCTTGGTGAGCATCTTAAATTTTATTTCCCTTGCCTGTACACATGCTGCTGCAATGTAGATATTATATCGCTTTTGTCGGCAACAGCCTACCACGCCCTTCTCTTTTGAGTAAATCTGTGGGATACTTACTATTGGCTACTCAGCCGTTGAAGGAATGATGAGCCATGGTAGATACGTTCTCCGTTCCTCCAGGGGAGCGCCGAAAATGGATAACGGTCATCAGAGGTGAGGTGTACCCTGACTACCTGGAACAGGCTAAGATCATCTACGGCCCGATCCTTGCAAGATTCAGCCAGCTACTCAACAAGGCAGAGACCTCCCAGGATCTCCTCCGACGGATCGCTAGGGAACCCGGAGCCAAGATGATCCAACTGGCCAGGGTGTTTCGCAAATACGCATCCCCCGACACCTCGGTTGAAATGCTCAAACACCGCACCAAGGTCGAGCAGATCATCAGAGAATTCGGGAACAGCTTCCGCCCCATCGAGGAAATACGGGCCAGGTTTAGACCGGAGGATGATGTTATCGCGGCCATTCTCTACGAGTACAAGGATCGGGGGCAGAAAGGTTATGAGATAACGCGACTGTTCTTCGAGTGGTTCGAGAACGCCTTCGGTTCCACCTTCACTATCGAGGGACCGCGCGGAGCGGGTCGGGA
>JAZGDP010000263.1:0-9518 GCA_036477885.1 Dehalococcoidia bacterium | reverse complement strand
ACGTGAACCTCTACGCTGGGCTGGTTATCGGCGGCGGTGCTGAAGACCTGGCCCTTGCTAGAAGGGATGGTGGTGTTGCGCGGTATCAGGGGTGTGGCAACCCCACCCAGAGTCTCGATGCCCAGGGTTAAGGGGGTCACATCTAGGAGAAGTACATCCTTGACCTCCCCCTTCAGTACCCCGGCCTGAATGGCGGCTCCCAGGGCAACGACCTCATCGAGATTGACCCCCTTATGAGGGTCTTTTTCAAAGATCTGCTTTACCTTTTCCTGAACCAGAGGCATACGAATCTGTCCACCCACCAGGATGACCTCATCTATGTCCTTGGCCGTTAGGCCAGCATCGGCTAAGGCCTGGTGGCAGGGTTCCACCGTTTCGTCTAACAAGTCCCCTACCAACTGATCCAACTTTGCCCTGGTTAGGGTCATATTGAAGTGCTTGGGGCCCGAGGCATCGGCAGTGATGAAGGGCAGGTTAATCTCCGTCTGAAGCACTGTAGATAATTCGGTCTTAGCCTTTTCCGCCGCCTCCTTCAATCGCTGTAGGGACATGCGGTCCTGTTTTAAATCTATGCCCTGTTCCTTTAGAAACTCCTCCACCAGCCAGTTGATGATTCTCTGATCGAAATCGTCCCCTCCTAGATGAGTATTGCCGTTGGTGGATTTGACCTCGAAAACCCCATCTCCCAGTTGAAGGATGGAGATATCGAAGGTGCCGCCGCCCAGATCGAAAACGGCGATGGTGGCGTCCTGTTTCTTCTCCAGTCCATAGGCCAGGGAGGAGGCAGTAGGCTCATTGATGATGCGCAGGACATTGAGGCCGGCTATAGTTCCTGCGTCCTTAGTGTCCTGTCGCTGACTATCGTTAAAGTAAGCGGGGACGGTTATCACCGCCTCGGTGATATTCTCCCCCAAGTATGCCTCGGCATCGGCCTTGAGCTTCTGCAGTATCATAGCCGAGATCTCGGGTGGGCTGTGCTCTTTATCCCCCATCTTCACTCTAACGTCACCGTTGGAAGCGGCACTCAACTTATAGGGCACGATTTTTATGTCCTTCTGCACCGTGGGGTCCTTCAATTTGCGCCCCATGAAGCGTTTTATACTGAAGACGGTGTTCTCAGGATTGGTTATGGCCTGTCTTTTGGCCACCTGACCTACTAATCGCTCGCCACTTTTGCTCACCGCTACTACTGAGGGAGTAATGCGCCCTCCTTCGGAGTTAGGGATAATAACGGCATCCCCAGCTTCCATCACAGCAACAACGCTGTTGGTTGTTCCCAGGTCTATGCCAATGACTTTTCCCATAGCTAAAATCCTTCCCTCAATGATATGAGCAAGGGCTTAGTTTCCCCCCTTTGTTTCCTCTTCATTTATAGGCTTTTCACTTATAGGCTGTTCACTGCCTTCCTTATCTTGACCACCCATCTTACCCACCTGCACCATAGAAGGCCGGATAACCTTATCGTGAAGCATATAACCCTTCTGAAACTCCTCTATCACCTTGCCTTCCTCCCCTTCGCTATAGAGGACTGCTTCATGGAGCTTGGGATCGAAATCCTCTCCCAAGGCCTTAATCCGGGACAGGCCATGACTCTCTAAAATGGCTTGAAATTTATGGTATATAAGGGCCACCCCGTCCACCCATGTAAGCCCAGTAAGCTTTTTTGGTACGCTTTGGAGGGCTCGCTCCAGGTCATCCATAATCTGCAACAGGTTGGTGATGAGGGTTTCATTGGAAAACTTGACTACTTCATTCCGCTCCTGTTCCGTGCGTCTTTTAAGGTTAAGGAAGTCTGCCTGTGTCCTCTGCCAGTTGGCGAGGTATTGCTCCGCCTTTTCTTTCTCCTCTGAGAGAGCCTGCTTCAGGGATTCAAGTGTCTTCTCCTCCCCCTGGGTCTCCTTCTCCTTTTCCTCCTCTGGGGAAGATGATTCACCTTCAGTATCAAGCTCTCGGGCTTCCTCTGTCAAAAACTCAACCCCCTTCACACCGATTCTATGAGCCCTTCCTTGAGCTATCCGATGCTTTCAGGTCCAGGTTTAGCCGTACACCTCCGTTATCATCTCATCCATCAAAGAGGAGAGATAACGCACAGCGGAGATAGACCTGGCATAATTCATACGCTTGGGACCAATGATGCCTATTACACCTTTTATGTCTCCCGGAAAGCCGTATCCCGTGATAACCAAGCTGCAGTGTTGCAAGGCGTCATCCCTAATCTCGCTGCCTATGACCACCTGAATGCCTTTACTTTGATATATCTGCTGGAGCACGCGTTGTAAGAAGCTCTTATCCTCCAGCACCTCCATCAAGGTGCGAACTCTCTCACCGCTGGAGAATTCCGGCTGACCAAAGATGTGGCGCAGGCCATCGACATGCAACTCCTCGTAATCCCCCTCGTCCTGCCACTGCATCAATCGCACCAACTCCTTCACCACCTGCTTCTCCAGAGGGCTATCACCCCAATCTTTAGCTTGAATTTGAGGATACGTTAGGCCATCCAATGACTCGCTGAGTCTATCGGCTGTATAGTCCAACTCCTGTTGGGAAGCAGTCTCCTCAAGGTTGAGCAACTCCCGTTTGATATTGGCTCCCTGAAATATGATGACCATGAGGGTCAATAGCTCCTGGATGGCGATAAGCTCCAGGCGTTTCAACCGAGAATGCCTCGCCCTGGGTAGAGAGGCAACCCCCAGGTTATGGGCTATCTGAGCTAGAAGGGCGGCACTTAGATGGGTCCACTCCTCGAACTCCCGGGCCACCTGGTGGAACTGATGGCGGATCATCATCCTCTCTTCCAAGGAAAGGGCCTCCCCACCCCCTAGAGACTCCACATAATAGCGATAGCCCTTATCCGAGGGCACTCCTCCCGCCGAGGAGTGAGGGCGAATAATGTATCCCTCGGCTTCCAAATCCGCCATTACATTGCGGATGGTGGCAGAGCTTAGCTGTAAGCCATGCTTGGTGGCGATGCTTTCAGATCCCACAGGCACCGCTACATCTATGTAATCTCCCACTATGGCCTTTAGGATAGTTTCTTTGCGCTGTGTGAGAACCAAAGCTTTTCCCCTAAAAACTAGCCTCTATTTAGCCTTATTAGCACTCTCGATGGTAGAGTGCTAACTACTCTAAATTTAACACCTGTCCCCAATCATGTCAAGAGGTTGACCTAGGATTAGGGCTTTGCTATACTTTTGCAGGCCTTTGATATTTAGAAACTTATTTTGGCCATCCTGGCGAAGGGGAAAGAGGTAGCGGTTTGAAGAGATATCCTACAATAAAGGGCTGGGGCAAATACCTGCCCGAAAAGGTGCTAACGAACTACGATTTACAGAAGAAATTAGATACCTCGGATGCCTGGATTTACAGCCGTACCGGGATTCGAGAGAGAAGGATAGCCGCCGATGAGGAGACGGCCTCCACCATGGGGGCCAAGGCCGGCGAACTGGCTCTGAAGATAGCCGGCATCGAGCCTCAGGAGCTGGATCTTATAATTGTAGCCTCCTGTACAGCAGATAAGATCTTCCCCGCCTGTGCCTCCCTAATACAGAATCAACTGGGAGCAAAAAGGGCCGGTGCCTTTGATATTAACGCTGCCTGCAGTGGTTTCCTTCCCGCTTTGGCTTCTGCGTGCCAATTCATTCAAGGGGGAACCTTTAACAACATCCTGGTTGTAGGCACCGAGGTATATTCCCGCATTATCGACTGGCAGGACCGCAACACCTGTATTCTCTTTGGCGACGGCGCCGGGGCGGTGGTGCTACAAGGCACGGAAAGGTCTATGCGGCTTCCTAGCTTCGTCATAGGAAGCGATGGCTCTAAAGCGGACCTGTTATACGTGCCCGGTGTCTGCGACGCTATCTCCAATATGCCCGCCGATGGCCATTACTATCTACGAATGGATGGGCATGCGGTGTTCAAATTTGCAGTGCAGTGCATGTCCAAAGCCACCCTTCAAGCCATAGAGGCGGCAGGTCTATCGCCTGAGGATATAGACCTGTTCATACCTCATCAAGCCAACCGCAGGATCATGAACGCTATCGCCAAAGCCGTGGGTATACCCCAGGAAAAGGTATTCATCAACGTAGATCGTTACGGCAATACTTCGGCCGCATCTATACCTATTGCCCTGTGCGAGGCCCTGGAAGAGGAGAGGCTGGCCGAGGGGAGTTACTTTGCTCTGGCGGCCTTTGGCGGTGGGTTTAGTTGGGGCGCTGGAGTGCTCCAGTGGAGCCTGGGCTAAGGCCTCCCGATGGAATACTATTTGAGAGAAGGCGTACAAACTGGAGGACATGTGTGGAAACATCTTTAAGACGTCTCACGGTATCCGATGCCATCTATTTTGGCGTTTTCCCCTGGACGAGCAAAAACGTCAGTCTGGTTCGAGACATCGTCTTAATTGTCTCCTTTGCCCTCATAATCGCTGGCTCTGCCCAGATTAAAGTCCCCCTTTAAAGTAGAGGTTCAAGACATGGAGATCATTTGGCTGGGGCGTTCCTGCTTCAGAATCAAAGGCAAGGAGGCGGCTATTCTCACCGATCCCTATGATGAGGCGGCGAATTCTCTCATGGGCGAAAACATAGTTATGCTGAGCCAAGGAGAAGTCACGGAGAGGTCTTGGAAAGGTACGGAGGAAAATGTGAGGGTAATCCAAGGGCCTGGGGAATATGAGATAGCCAACGTTCTAATAAACGGTTTTAGAACCCTTAGTAAATCTAAGGAGGAGGTAGGCAAGAAAAACACCGCCTATCTCATCGAAATGGATGGGGTTACCCTCTGTCACATGGGGGAGGCCGAGAGTCCTCTGACGTCGGAGCAGGTAACGGGGGATATAGATATATTATTCGCCTCAGTGGGCTATCCCTCTACACTAAAGGCCACGCTGGAGATGGTTAATCTCATTGAGCCCAAGGTTGTAATTCCTATGCAGTACAAAACTGGGTCGTCCACCGAGGAGCTACAAGCCCTGGAGGTTTTTTTGAAGGAGATGGGGATTAAGGAGATAGAGCCGCAGCTCAAACTGACGGTAACTCCCTCCACCCTGCCCCTCGAGCCCAAGAAGGTGATGGTCCTGGCCTATTCTCCCTAGTATTTTTGTAGCCTTTCATCTCTTTGCCCACCGCCCACTCCCAGTAGATTTCAGCGCAAGGCAGGCGCTGATGGCGAGCATACAGGACTTATTCCTAAAAAGACATACCTCTGAAGGGGGCTGATGTAAGAACGTGTTCGTCCCTCCCTCCCGCCCCCTGTGTCCTTATAAGTACCTAAAGACACAAGCCGCCATGCTGAGATTTTCGTGAGCCTGCCGAAGGGCTTGTCGAAGCGTAAGGGGTATTATTGAAGGCATGAGGGGTAGGCTGGGAGGGAAGTAAAAGGCAGGCTTGTGCGGTGCTAAACGCATAACCTATTCCAAGAAAGGCAGTCCCCTCAGAGAAATTAATCCTTTAAGTGAAGGCTCTATCCCGCCCTCAAAGGGGTTTTGCAAGAAAAGAGGTGTAAGTGGAAAATCCCTTACACCTCTTCGATGACTTTAAGCTGTCCTTCGGCAAGCTCAGGGCTTATTACGAACTCAGGGGAGGCATCGGAATCTTTGGTGGGCCGTTCGGCAGCCTGAGGCTCACGCCGGGCTCAGGACGAAGCGCTCACGGCCGGGCTCAGGCGGACCGTCTGTATCTCCTCAGCAAGAACACCCCGCTTAGAAGGCTCAGGCCCCCCACCCCTGCCAGGACCCACCATATCAGAGGAAAGGTGGAGTCTCCGGTGAGGGGCAGTTCGGGAAAGTTCAGGTCCAGCTCTTTCTCCAGGAAGAAGGCCTCGACAAAGATATCCGTCTCCAGGGCCCTCACCCCATCGATGAAGAACTGGATCTCCTGTCCTATGAAAGATCTATCGGGGACACCCACAACAAGGACACTGTAGCGGCCGTTGATGATGGTCACCGGATCGGACTGATGGGTTCCTATGCGAGCATAGACCTCGGTGCCATCGGCAGGGGGTTGCCCGCCTATGGTTACCTGACCCGAATAGATGATGGGCGCGGGGGGTTGGGCCAGGGCAGTGCCGCTGGTAAAGAGCAGCAAGAGTATCACAATTGTGGTTATACTAGCAATTCTCCAGGCCATATCTGATCCCCTAGTACTGAGTTCCCCATAAATTTAAGATTCTTCGCCCGCCTGAGGCGGACTCAGAATGACTGGTGCTGTCACCCTGAGCGATGCTGTCACCCTGAGCCCTTCGTTCCTCAGGATAAACTCCGCGAAGGGTCTGGTTCTCTTTCAAACCATCCGTTGCTTAAATCCCTCCATTAGTTGTGCTAATATACCACCCACCCGCCCACAAGGTGTAGTCTGGGGGACCCCCCCAGACCCCCACTAGGGGGCTCTGCCCCCTTGGAACCCCCGGGAAACGTGAGAGGCGAAGCCCCTCATAAACTTTCCGAGGGTGGATGGATAAGGTGATTTGGGCTATCTGTTAAAAACCCTCCCTCCCCTTGGAAGGAGGAGGGAGGGTTTTTGCCTATATCTCTACGGCATATCCACTAAGTCTTAATCGCTACCCGGTATCAGGGTTCCATCTTCGGTTATGAACACCCAGTAGCCTTTACCCAGCTTCATGTCTTCTCCCTCCGTTGTATCACCATCGAGTACTTGGACTTCGAAGCCAGTGGCCGGGTCGAAGGAGATAACGGTGTTCACCGTAAGACCAAGGGAGGCCAGGTAGGCATCCGTATCCACCGACTCATCCAGGAGGCTATCGCTTGCTGGGTCGGCCGCTATGGCGGTGAACCCTATCAGGTTGAAGCCTGCCGTCAGCTCGTAGGCCGGGATCGCAGTAGTGGGGCCTCGTCTGGCCAGGCTAACCGTGAGGGACTCAAACCGGTCGGTGAACACCCAGTAGCCGCTGCTGGCGTTGATGGAGATCAGCCTACCCTCGAACGCACCGGTGTCGGGGTTCAGGATAGCTGCAGTCCAGAACCTGACGGGATCCCAGGTGAAGACCTTGGTCACGTTGGTACCCGCAAACACGTTGCCCACAGAGGGGTCCGCTATTCCGCCGGGCACCGAGATCAGGTTCCAGCCAGGTTGCAGGGTGATGCTGATGTCGGGAGGTACAGCAACGGTGAAGTTAATGGTGTCGGTCCTGCTGTTGCCCGCCGCATCCTCGGATGTTACCACCAGGGTGTGAGCACCCAGCTCCAGTAACCCGCCAAGGCTGAACTTGATGTCGTTGGTGGTGAATACCTCCACCGCCACACCGTCCAGAGTAGCCGAGGTCACTGTCACCGTCTTACTCGCATCGCCAAAGTACTCATCCTTCTCAGCCGCGTATTCCACGCTAACCTGAGTGATGTCGGCGAGGCCTTGGAAGGCAGTACGCACGCCGGTAACGGGATCTGCAGCGGGAGTGATTGTCGGCTTTGCAATCACCAAGTCTATCTCTATTTCGTCAATCTTCGAACCGACGTTACCCGCTCCATCCCTTCCACTTACACTGACATCAAGCAAACCGGAAGTCGTGAAGCTGCCTTTGCCCGCCGTAAACTCGGCTTCGAAGGTACTGGAGGTCAGCTTCGTCACCGTAACCGAGTTGCCACCCACAGTAAGGGTAGGCAGACCAACTATCGACTCGCTGGCTGAGATGTTTATGGTAACCAAGTCCTCATCACCAACAAGGGCCACCGCCGGGCTTGCCGTCGCCGATACGGTGAAGGTGGGAGCTATGCGATCGGTGCCCGAGATGGTGTCTGTGGTCTTGCTGTTACCCGCCGCATCGGATACGGCACCCACCTGCTTAACCGTGGGAGCGGCGCTGGTAGCCAGGGCGCCTACGGTGAGGTACACAAACCTTGTTGGGGCATAGGTATAGGTAATGCTTACCGCATCGCCCGCGTCGATAAGCGCTGAGTCGGCCGTGGCGATGGTTACACTCTTGCCCGACACAGTTAGCACGGTGTCCAGGTCAGCGCCGTAGCTAATCTCTACGTTGCCAGTGCCAACAGCTGGTGCAGCCGTAAGGGTCACGGTCTTACCAACGACCGAAGTCACGCCCACGTTAACGCCGCTCACAGTGGCGCTAACGTCATCCTCTATGCTGCCATCAGCGTCGACATCTTTGGGCGCGAAATCCGCCACAAAGTCGTCATTGGAGCCGTCACCATTAAAGGCATCGGTCACGCTAACGCTGCCCGAGACATCATCGGTGAAGTCAGCGGGAACGTCTGCGTCTACGTCCAATGGGGTCTCAGTAACAACGTAGAGTGCCTGCGTGATAGTTGCCGTGAACGAATCAGTCTTCTCCAACTGGGCGAAGGTATCGGCAGCGCTGGGCACCGACGTGACGTCGTAGTCGCTGGCTGCAACCGTGGTGGCGTCTATGGGGCCATCGTATTCCACCCTGATGGCATTATCCAGTCCGCTCGTTTCGGCGCCATCCACAACCCCTACGCCAGTCAGTGCGGCAATGATGTCGGGAACGAGGGTATCGATGGTCACGCTGAATTTGTCGTCCTCGCTTCCCACCACCGCAGTGGCTTGGCCCTTGGCTTCATTACCCACGTCATCCTTAGCGGTAACGAACCACAGCTTCTCCCCTTCAGAGAGGGAGGTAGCGGGAATAAAGGTTAATTTGAAACCGCCCGTGATAGGCGTCTTGTCTTCCGCGGGAGCACCGACACCAGGAATGGTGAAGTTAGCTTGGGAAGAGAGGGTGATGCCGGAACCGGAGTCGCTGACCTCCACCGAGAAGGTGGGGGTGGAATCGTTGGTAGAGGAGCCGTCGGCCGGCGACAACAGCACGAAGTCTGGAGGCGCCAGGTCGGCGGTAGCGGTGTCCGTCACCACGGCCGCCGGGTCCGCATCGGTGTAGGTCACGGTGATGGTGTCACCATCCCCCACCGCTAGCAGCCGGTCTATATAGTCGCTGGCTTTGACCGTTGTAGCCAGGCTCAGTTTATTGTTGCCCCCTCCTTCGGCTGTCGTGTCAACGATGAAGGCCTTGAGGAAGTCCTCTTCGGCAGTGGTCAAGAGACCTTCGAGGTCATCATCGATATGGTCGTGGAGGGTTGCGATAGTCCTCACGATTCTGTAGGAATCACCTACATCCCAGGCGTTCTCCGCACCTCCTGTCAGACCGCCGGCGATGGGCACTTTGGTTGCGGTCACAGTAGCAGTGACAATCCCAGTGGATCCATCGGTGTCGTTGAACACCACGTCTAGCGCGCGAACTTTCGTCGCATTAGCGGTAAAAGTGGCGTTGGTGTCAAAGAGCGAGGGATCAACAGCGTTGATGATAAAGTCATCGCCGCTTTGGTACAGATTGTCGGAGCCACCCTGCAGTGCCGCTGTGGTCAACGAAGTAGTGCCGATTCCCCCGGTCACAAGGGCCCTGGAGCCGTCTGTGACGTTGGTCACCCGCATACCCGCCAACACACCATCAGCCGAGAACGTAGCAGTCGACGCCACTAGCGCTGTTGCCGAGTCCGTTCCAGTGGCCTTACTAGTGCCCGTGAGCGTTATCTGCCG
>JAZGDP010000262.1:0-2987 GCA_036477885.1 Dehalococcoidia bacterium | reverse complement strand
TCGACGGAGACATCCTTGCCCGAAAGGGCTTTGTCCAGGATGGCTAACACCTTTGGATCGCTCCTCCGGCGAAGTCGTTGAAAAGCGTTATCGAGTGCCGGGAATGCCCTTGCGCCTAAAGATGGGGTGCTCATCGAATAACTCCTCCTTTAACAAAGCCCTCGGCGTCCACATGGGAGCGGATACGCTCTTTGAGGGCATCGGGTAAGTAATCATCCTTATGGAGAATATACTCCGGGTAAAGGGGCAAGCGAGCCTTTAGTTCAAATCCTTTCTCCGCGCAGACCCTTCCAACGGCTTCCACCTCTGGCCAGGGAGCCTCGGGGTTTACGTAATCTTTGGTTACGGGTGATATGCCGCCCCAATCGTTTATGCCAGCGGAGAGGAAAAGGCCATATTCCCCGGGGCTTAGATTGGGAGGCACCTGGATATTCATAGAGCCGCCCAGGATCACCCTGGCCATGGCTGCTACCTTGGCTATGTATTCCGTGGTGGGTTCGGGATGGTCCCTCATAGGTATAGTAGGCTTAGCCCGGAAATTCTGGATGATCACCTCCTGGATGTGGCCATAGGTGTCGTGCAGCTCCTTGATGGCGAAGAGGGAGTCTATTACCTCCTCTGGGGTCTCACCGATGCCTATAAGAAGCCCGGTGGTGAAGGGAATCCTCAGCTCCCCGGCCCTCCGTAAGGTGGAGAGCCTTGCCCGAGGGCGCTTGCTGGGGGCCATCTCGTGGGGCTCGCCTTGGGCGCACAGCCTTTCGCTCACGTTTTCCAGCATCAAGCCCAGGCTGGCGTTGACCTCCTTCAAGCGGGCCAGCTCCTTCAAGGTCATATTGCCCGGGTTGGAGTGGGGCAGAAGGGTAGTCTCCTTGAGCACCAATTGGCACATGGCCTCCACATATTCCATAGTGGTGTTGTAACCCAACCGTTTTAACTGGCCTCGGGCTTCCGGGTAGCGCTGCTCCGGGCGTTCACCCAGCACAAATAGGGCCTCGGTGCAGCCAAATCTTTGGCCTGCCTCCGCCACCTGAAGGACCTCATCGGGAGTCATGAACCGGCCCTGGGGATGGTTGGGCTCCTTTCGGAAATCGCAGTAGCTGCATCTATCCCGACATAGGGTGGTGAGGGGAATGAAGACCTTGCGGGAGTAGCTTACATACCTGCCTTTGCCCAGATCTCGGAGGCGATTAGCCGTCTCTGTGAGGGCTTGGAAGACAATTGAATGCCCGTTGATTAGATTATAAGCTGTTTCTCTATCAATGGAAGCACCTTCCATCACCGAGTTTAAGGACTCAATGATTAGGGGGTGGACTCTATTAAGAGTTGCAGGCATTCCTAATCCTCGAATAATGGCGCTACAATACATCAAAGTTGGGCAACTTATACAATATAACCGAAATTTCTGCCCTTGGGAATATGGGAGTTAAATTTTAACGGCCTCAACCCGTAATCCATTATACATCAGCCTGGTATCTGCAGGGTCTGGAGGTGCGCATTGACGGCGACCAAGCCGGTTTCACCTTTAACGATAGTGCACAGGGATTGTGCAGACTATATAATATACCCGAGCTTCCCTCTCTCTGGGAGATGGAAGCTATATAGTAGCCACCTCAATCTAAAACAGCATTGATCGATACTCCTTTTAAGGGAGGGAGATACACGGTAGGTGATTACAGTTCTAGCAGGGGGGGTGGGTGCGGCCCGGTTCCTTCAGGGGTTGGTGCGGGTGGTGTCGCCTGATAAAATAACGGTCATCGTGAACACCGGCGACGACGTGGAGTTCTTCGGCCTGCATGTCTCCCCCGATATAGATACCGTCACTTATACCTTAGCTGGCCTCGTGGACGAGACTAGGGGCTGGGGTGTGGGGGGGGATACCTTCCACTGCCTTGATAGTTTGAAGAATCTGGGATACGAGACCTGGTTCAACCTGGGGGATAGAGACCTGGCCCTCCACATTCATCGCACCCGGCTTCTCAGGGAGGGCTTGAGCCTTTCCCAGGTTACCGCCTCCTTCGTTTCCTCCTTCGGCCTCTCATTGACTATCCTCCCCATGAGTGATGAGAGGGTGGAGACCAGGGTCAATACCGATGCAGGATTATTGGGCTTCCAGGAATATATGGTAAAACGAGGGGCGAAGGATAGGGTGACGGGCATAGAGCTTGCCGGCGTGAAGGAGGCCCATCCCACCAAAGGTGTAATCCGAGCTATCCTGGAGGCCCAAGGCATAATCCTGGCTCCATCTAATCCCCTCATTAGCATCGGGCCGATTCTGGCCCTCAAGGGAGTGAAAGAGGCCCTGAAAGATAGCTCGGCTAAAGTTCTAGCCATAAGTCCTATTGTGGGTGGCGCCGCCCTTAAGGGGCCCGCCGACCGCATGATGGAGGGGCTAGGAATGGAGGTGAGCGCCTATCAGGTGGCTCAGCTTTATTCCGACTTTGTAGATATCTTTATAATGGACAACGTCGATTCAGGCCTTAAAGGAAGGGTGGAGTCCCTGGGCGTTCAAGCCATTCTCACTGATACCATCATGAAGGGGCTGAGGGAGAAGGAGGCCCTGGCTAGTTTGGCTATTGCTGCACTGGAGATAAAATGCCGATGATTTACGGCTTGGTGCCGGTGAAAAAGCTGGCCAAGGTGAAAAACAGGATGGATGGCTTTCTCTCCCTGCCAGAGAGACAGGCCCTTTCGTTAGCCATGTTGGAGGATGTGCTGACGGTGCTGAGCACTTCGAGGGTCCTGGACAGGGTGGCGATGGTTACCGCCGATCCTCAGGCGTCTGACTTGGCTGGAGAAAAAGGGGCAGAGGTTATTGCAGAATCTGAGGGAATAGATAGTGAAAGCCAAGCAGTAGACTATGGAGCCAGCGTTCTCTCCCAAAGGGGAGTGGAGTCCATACTGGTGATCCCCCTGGATGTGCCATTAGTAACCTCAACTGATATAGAAAAGCTGGTGGCTGAGCGCTCGATGGCCCCATCGGTGGTCAT
>JAZGDP010000261.1:0-17159 GCA_036477885.1 Dehalococcoidia bacterium | reverse complement strand
GATGGCCTCGGAGTGACCCGACCCGTAGCGCTCTATGTGGGCCAGGGCCTCCCGAGAGCTGTCCACCACCTTAACCGCAGCCACCAGAGATAGAAATTCTTTTCCCCAGTCCCCCTTCGACGCCGATACTATGGGTAACCCATCAATGGGTTTCAAAATAGCCATGACTCGATCATCGCAACGCATCTCCACCCCAGCCCCCGCCCACTTTTGGGCGATACGAGGAAGGAATTCCTCAGCGATGTCGGCATGTACCAACAGAGTGTCCAGGGCGTTGCAAACGGTGGGGCGCTGGACCTTGGCATTGTAGGCTATAGCCACCGCCTTGTCCAAGTCGGCGGCGCGGTCAACGTAGGTGTGGCAGACCCCTATCCCTCCAGCCACCACGGGCATAGAGGCATTCTCCATCACAAACCTTATCAGCTCCTCCCCGCCCCGAGGCACCATCAGGTCTATAACGTCCCTCATCTTAAGCATGTGGTTCACCAGGGAGCGGTCGGTGGACTCTACGAACTGGATAGCCTCCTCCGGGGCCCCTGCCCGGCCTACAGCCTCCCTCACCACCCTGGCGAGAGCCTTATTGGAACCCAGGGCCTCCTTACCTCCTCGAAGGATGACGGCGTTGCCCGCCTTGAAGCACAGGGTGGAGATATCCACCGTTACATTAGGCCTGCTCTCGTAGATGGCCCCGATGACCCCCAGGGGCACTCGCCTCTTGCTCACCTGAAGCCCATTAGGCAGGGTGCGCATATCGAAGGTCTCCCCTACTGGGTCCGGCAGGGCAGCGATGTTACGCACCTCCTGGGCCATGGCCTCCAGGCGCTGGGGGTTGAGGTACAAGCGGTCCAGCAGGGCCTCGCTGAGGCCGTTACGTTGGGCCCCTTTGAGGTCCTCTTTGTTGGCGGCCAGGATCTCCTCCTCTCGATTGAGAAGGGCCTCGGCCACGTTGAGGAGGGCCCTGTTCTTCACCTCGGTGGAGAGGCGGGCCAGCACCCTGGAGGCCTCCTTAGCCGCCCTGCCTTTACGCTTTAGTTCTTCGATATAGGCTGTCATCATGTGTATTTCTTACAGCACCACCAGGTTGTTCCGGTGTACCACCTCGGCGCCGTACTCGTAGCCCAGAAGCTCCTGAATCTCGGCGGAGCGGGCCCCTCTGATGGCTTGGATGTCCTGGGAATCGTAGTTGGTCAGGCCGCAGGCCACTCTAGCCCCCTCAGTATCCAAGATTTCCACCACGTGCCCTCTCTGAAACTTCCCCTGGACCTCTTTAATCCCGGCGGGGAGGAGGCTCCGCCCCTGTTCTCTCAAGGCCTTGGCCGCGCCGTGGTCGATGATCAGTTTCCCTGGGTAGTTGAGGCCGCTGAGCATCCAGCGCTTGCGGCTCTCCATCTTAGTGGTTACGGCAGGGAAAAGGGTGCCTACAGGTTCGCCGGCCGCTAGCCTTAGAATTACGTCTTTCTCCCTACCGTCGGCGATAACTACCGCCACCCCCGAGGTGGTAGCCAGCCTGGCCGCCTCTATCTTGGTGGCCATGCCCCCCGTGCCCCAGGGACTACCACTGGTGCCCGCTAAGTTCTCAATGTGCCCGTCTATGCTTTTCACCACAGGAATCAAGCGGGCGGAGGGGTCCTGATGAGGGTCGGCGGTGTAGAGGCCCCCTGTATCGGTAAGGATCATAAGCAGATCGGCGTCCACCAGATTGGCCACCATCGCCGAGAGATTATCGTTGTCGCCGAAGATGTCCTCCTGAATCTCGTCCACCGCCACCACATCGTTTTCGTTAACTATGGGCACCGTCCTCAGCTCCAGAAGGGCTGTAAAAGTGTTCCTTACGTTCAGATAGCCCAACCGGTCAGACAGGTCACCCCGAGTGACCAGGGCCTGAGCCACCGTTATGCCAAAAGGCCTGAAGAGGTCGGCGTAGGCCTGCATCAGGACGCTTTGACCTACCGAGGCTAACACCTGACGAAAAGGCACGCCTCTACCCTCCTTTACCCTTTCCAACCGGCTTCTTCCCGCGGCTATAGCTCCAGAGGAGACCAGGATTATCTCAGCTCCCATCTGGTGTAGCTTAGCAACCTGAGCCACCAGCGCAGACATCAGCTCGGTGTCCAAACTGCCCTTACCCTCGGTCAAGAGATGAGTGCCCAGCTTTATCACCAGCCGTCGATAACCCGTCTTTCCCTGGCTGGTTAACGCTTCGTGCCGGTGTTCTTTTCTATCGGTAGGGGAATCCTTTATCCCTGGGGTTAACTCTTTTTTCATCGTATAGTCTCAGGGTGAACAGTGGCCCTATTATAGCAACAAGGGATACCTCTAACAAGGGAACTCGCAGCAATAGCTTGTTGGTGCTAGGCTCTTATGTTAAAATCCTGTCGAGGGCTAGTTTCAGGACTAGCCCCTATAGTTGTTGAAGGTAATGGACGTGACATTATCGGTGTTATTAACCTTGGTTAGGGGAATGCCCTCTTACCAGGGGCTGCTACAGGAGCTAAAGGATGACAGGGGCGGCCCCAAAAGGATTTGCCTCGATGCCGCCAAGCCGTATGTAATCGCCGGCCTTTGCAAAGACCTGGGGCGGCCTATTGTGGTCATAACCGCCTATCCCGAAGGAGCCAAGCAGTTGCAAGAGCAATTGCTGGCCTGGTGCGAGCCCCACATCTCCGTGCACCTGCTCCCCGAGCCCGATGTCCTGCCCTACGAACGCCTCTCCCCCGACCCTCTCATAACTCACGAGCGGCTGCGGGTGCTGGATAGGCTGGCATCCAGCGACAATGCCCTATTTATAGTGGTGGCATCTCTATATTCGCTGGTGCAAAAGACTCTCCCCCTCCGAGATTTTATCGATGCTCGACATACCATTGAGACCGGGGTGCAGGCGAGTCCGGAGAAACTCATCGATCGCTGGCTATCCATGGGCTATCAGATGGAAAGGGGGGTGGAGGTGCCCGGGGCCATTAGCCGTCGAGGGGGCATCATCGATATCTATCCCCCAGGCAGCCGCCTCCCCGCCAGAATCGAGTTCCTGGGCGATAGGGTGGAGAGTATCCGCCTGTTCGACCCCGCAACACAGCGCTCTCAAGAGTTGGTGAATTCTGTAACTGTCATCCCCGCTCGGGAGATGGTGCTGCCCCGAGAGCAAAGGCCCAATGGGCACGGGGTCCTAGAAGAATTGGATTTTTCCGATTGCGCCGAGGAGACCAGGCGGAGGACAGAGGAAGAGATATCTGAGCTTCTAGCGGGCCACACCTTTGAAGGGTTGGAGTTCTATGCTTCCCTTTTCCACCAGGGCACCCTTTTAGAGTATCTTCCAAAGAAGGCCCTCATCATCCTGGACCGCCCCTCGGACATAGAGAACGCCTTTAACGAGCTGGAGGCGCAGGCCGGGGAGGTGAGGGAGGGGCAGATAAACCGAGGGGAGTTGCCCTCCAACTTCCCCACCCCCTACCTATCGTGGGGGGAGATGCGAGCTGAAATAGAAGGCTCCCGTCCTCCCTTGACCTTGGAGACCTGGGGCTATGACTATACCGACACCCACCCCGAAAGGCAAGCCCTAAGCTTCAGCCCTGCCCCCAACTACGGAGGGCGTTTAAAGGTCCTGCTGAAAGAGATTAAGGGCATGCTCCAGGATGGCAGTCGAGTGGTCATCGTCTCCCATCAGGCGGCTAGGCTCTCTGAGCTGTTTCAGGAGGAGGATATAATAGCCCCTCCACTGCCAATGCTGGAAAAGATGCCCCCACCGGGCTCTTTAACCCTCATACAGGGCTCCCTGGCGGAGGGCTGGATCATGGTGGGTGGAGAGACTGGGGAGGGCTCAGCCCTTACTCTACTCACCGATGTCGAGGTGTTCGGTTTCGCCAAGCGGCGGCGCCTGAGTAGAAGGCGGCCGGTGCGCCGTGAGGCCTTCCTCACCGAGCTGTCCCTGGGCGATTACGCCGTTCACGTAGAGCACGGCATCGGCCGCTTCAGGGGTGTGGTGAGGATGCATCGGGAGGAGGGGGAGAGGGAGTATCTGCTGCTGGAATACGCTCAGGGGGATAAGCTCTACGTTCCCGCCGATCAAATAGACCGTGTAAGCCCCTATATAGGGCCCGGCGAGGGCCCCCCATCCCTTACCCGCCTGGGCACCCAGGAGTGGGCCAGAGTGAAGCAGAGGGTCAAGGAATCGGCCGAGGAGATCGCTCGGGAGCTTTTGGAGATATATGCCTCTCGAGAGGTCATGTCCGGCTTTGTCTTCTCCCAGGATACCCCCTGGCAGCAGGAGCTGGAGTCCTCCTTTCCCTACATAGAGACCCCTGACCAGATGGAGACCATTCGAGAGGTCAAGGAGGATATGGAAAAGCCCAAGTCCATGGACCGCCTGGTGTGCGGCGACGTGGGCTATGGCAAGACGGAGGTGGCATTGCGTGCTGCCTTTAAGGCTGTTATGGACGGCAAACAGGTGGCTATGCTGGTTCCTACTACGGTGTTGGCCCAGCAACACTTAGCCACCTTCACCGAGCGGCTGGAGGCATATCCGGTGCGTGTGGAAGTGCTGAGTCGTTTCAGGAGCGATAAGGAACAGGGAAATGTCCTTAGGGGGCTGGAGAGCGGGGCGGTGGATATTTGCATCGGCACCCATCGCCTGTTGCAGAAGGATGTGTACTTCAAGGACCTGGGGCTGGTGATTATCGACGAGGAGCAGCGCTTTGGGGTGGCCCACAAGGAGCGCCTCAAGCAGATGCGTAAGGAGGTGGACGTCCTGACACTGAGCGCCACCCCCATACCTCGCACCCTTCATATGTCGTTGGTGGGTGTAAGGGATATGAGCACCATGGAAACCCCTCCCGAGGAGCGTTTGCCCATTAAGACCTATGTCTCCCCCTATGACGAGCGCCTCATTAGGGAGGCCATAATTCGAGAGATGGAGCGAGGAGGCCAGGTGTTCTTCGTTCACAATCGGGTTCAAACCATCGGCCATATGGCTCGTCGATTGATGCGGCTGGTGCCTGAAGCCAAAATAACGGTAGGCCATGGTCAGATGCCTGAGGAACGTCTGGAGGCGGTGATGCTGGACTTCTCTCAGGGTAACTACGATGTTTTGGTGTGTAGCACGATTATCGAGTCGGGCCTGGACATGCCCAACGTCAATACCATAATCGTGAACGATGCAGAGCGGCTGGGGTTAGCCCAGCTTTACCAGCTCCGGGGGCGGGTGGGCCGAGGGGCCAACAGGGCCTATGGCTACTTTCTGTTCCCAAAGGACAAGCCCTTGACCGAGGCATCGGAAAAACGGCTAAAGACTATACAGGCCGCCACCGAATTAGGAGCAGGATTTAGAATAGCCTTAAAGGATCTGGAGATTCGCGGGGCGGGGAACCTCTTGGGGGTGGAGCAGAGCGGCCACATAGCCGCCGTGGGCTTCGACCTCTATTGCCGGCTCTTGGCAGAGGCGGTAGAAGAGCTGAAGGCCCAAGAGAAGACCGACGGCAAAGATCATGGCCTTACGGGTGCTCGGACCCCACCTATCACCGTGGACATACCCATTCCCGCTCACATCCCCGAAGAATATGTACCTGACCTGGATATTCGCCTGGCCCTGTATCAGCGATTGGCCAAATTAGCCAGCTCTGAGGAAGTGGACTCCATGGCCCAGGAGCTGAAGGATCGCTTTGGAGAGCTGCCTCCGGAGACTATAAACCTTCTTTATCTCATACGGCTGAAGGCCCTGTCCTTAAAGGCTGGCGTGTACTCCATAGCCAAAGAGGGGCGAGAAATAGTCTTGAAAATGGTGGAGAGCGTCAATGTAGATAGGATCTCCCTCCCTAGAACCTTTAATGAGGGAGTCAAGGTGGGGATTAAGCAGATCCGGGTAGATTCGGATCATTTTGGAGAGCGTTGGCAGGAAGCCTTAGAAAGTGTGCTGACGGAAATGGCGCACCAAAAGGTGGCTTCCTAATTGACACCCTTTCAGCTAATATGTAGGAGGTAAGGCCCAAAAGAGGTATCCTGTGCCTAGAGTCAAGCCTGAGGGTACATCCATATCTTGCTTCATATTTACCACTTCTCCTGAGCCAGACTTTCTCATCCTTAAACGTAATGAGAGGTTGGGTGGCTTTTGGCAGCCCATCTCGGGCTTTGCCGAGCGAGGCGAAAGCCCCCTGGACGCCGTCTACCGGGAGGTTAAAGAGGAGACAGGACTAGATGAGTTCCGACAAACCATCGACCTGGATTACTTCTACACCTTCGAAAGAGATGGGGTTCAGTATAGAGAGCACTGTTATGCCCTGGAGATAGATACACCCACGGAGATAACCCTAAGCGGCGAGCACACCGATTATAAATGGGACCACTACCAAATAGCTCTGGATACCTTGCCTTTTCAGGCGTATAAAAGGGCGCTTAAGATACTTAATGACCTTCTAACCAAGGCTAAAGATGCCCCTCTACCTCCACCAGGCTCCTGATGCGAGGGCATTCATCTGTTTCTCTCTGGAGGCCATCCCTATCGATGAGGATAGGTCGGATACCCACCCCACGAGCTCCTACCACATCGGAGTTGTATTGATCTCCCACATGGATAGCCTCGGCTGGACTGACCCCTGCTCGTTTCAGGGCGGCAAGGAAGATGTTGGGGTGGGGTTTCTCGGCGCCTACTTCCTGAGAGGTAACAGAGAAATTCAGGTAAGGGGATAGACCCAGCCTCTGGCACAGAGAGTCCATGTCCTCATAGATATTGGTGATTAGGCCTAGAGTGAGTCCCAGCTCTTTCAGCCGCTTCAGAGCAGGGAGCACATCATCGAAAAGGACCAGGTCATAGGGGATCTTTCGCAATCTAGCGAATATCTTTCGGCCCAGCTCCCAGGACACATCCAACCCTGCTCCCTGAAGAATTAACCTTTCGTATTCTCCAAAGAATCGCCACCGCTCCTCCTTGGAGCGTTTAAATATAGGGGAGATGGCGTTCTCCTTGGACATATAGTCGTCCGCCACAACATAGCCCTTCAGGATACCCTGAGGCGTTACATCCAGGCCGAATTCCCTACAAGCTTGGAGTTGAAGCTCCTCCCTTGGAGGATGAAAACGAGCGATGGTATTACACAGGTCGAAAAGGACCGCCTTTATAGACATATCTGAAGTAAAATAAAATATTCTCCGCTGTATAATATTACGGCAGATAAATCTTAACATAGTAAAAGGCCAAAGGCCAAGCTGGTATTGATTGCAGAAAGCCTTGTCAGTACCATCCACCCGCCCCTGGACGCTTAGCTTAAAAGCTTGCCTAAAGGTGAAGTGCATAAAATATAAGCATCAGGGGTGGGTTAGGGATGGGGAATAACAACGTGAAGCTAGCCCACCAAGGCGCTTGTCTAGATGTAAGTAGATTTTGAAACTAAGCCTATAGCCGTGGAAAGGCATAGGAAGATGGCCCTACAGCAGCTAAAAGAGGCATTTATAAGCCTTCTGTTTCCTCCCTTCTGTGTAGGATGTGGCAAGGAGGGCAGCTTTTTGTGTGGGGCCTGCCAGAGCTCTTTAACTCCCCTTCCTCCATCTCACTGTCGTTTGTGTGCCGATCCTCGAGGAAAAGAGGGGCTGTGTGAACGGTGCCATCAGTCCCCCCTTCATATAGAAGGGATCCGCTCCCCTTACGGCTTCGAAGGGGCCATAAGGGAGGCCATCCTCCATCTGAAATACAGAAACCTTAAAGCCATCGCTCCAGTGCTGGGCCAGCTACTTTATGAGTACCTTAAAGCCCGCCCCATCCCTGGCGATGTACTGGTGCCCGTTCCCCTCCATACCAGGCGTCATAGGCAGAGGGGATACAATCAATCGGCCCTCATAGCTCGGGAGCTGGGAAAGCTGATGGGTCTGACGGTGGAGGAAAGGATATTGCATCGCCGCATAGATACCCCTGCCCAGACCAAGGTGGCTGGTTTGGAGGAGCGCAAGAACAATGTAAAAGATGTCTTTTACTGCAAAGACCCCTCCTTAGAGGAAAGAAGGATTCTTCTGGTGGACGACGTTTGCACCACTGGGGCAACCCTTGAAGCCTGCTCCATGGCTTTAAGAGATTCGGGGGCCCTTTCGGTCTGGGCCATTACCGTGGCTAGGGAGACCTGATACAAAGACGAACGATGATAAACTATTAGCAGCCTTAAAGGCTGCTGTCGGGATCTTACAATGGATATAATGTTACGCAAACGAGCCATAACTGTATGGAAGACCTTTGCCATCCTGGTGGACCTGAGCTGTAGGGCCAAGAGCCTCCCCTTCGCGCTCCTTTATGGAAAGTCCTTGACCCAGGAAGTGACCTTCACCCAGGATGGTAAGACCATCATCGCCGACATACATCGGCCCGCCGACGATAAAAGACACCCTGCCTTGCTCATGGGTCATGGTATGCTTCCCATAGGCAAAAACGATCCACGGGTGAAAAATATCTGTACCACCCTAGCTAGGGCCGGTTATGTGGTAATGGTGCCCCAATTGGAGGGGCAAATAAGAGACCTCTTAACCCAGGAGGACGTGGATACTCTGGTAGCGAGCTTCCAGTATCTAAACAACCAGCCTTTCGTCAAGAGAGAGTCCATGGGCATGGGAGGCTTCTGTATTAGTGCCAGCTTGGCTTTAAGTGCTGCAGAGGACCCCTCTATAAGCGATAGTGTTGCGGTGGTAAGCGTGTGGGGTGGCTATTACCATATTCGCGATTTGGTTCATGACGTGGTTACCGAAACCAACACCTATAATGGTCGCGTTACCCCCTGGAAGCCGGCCCCCAACGTTAGGCCCGTTATAGAGCATAATTTGGTGAATTCTTTGGCCCACTCCCGCGACAGAGAGCTTTTAAAAGAATACCTAAAGGAGCGCGACCAAGGTGATAAGGGTTTGGCCGAGGAGCTAAAAGAGGAGTTGTCCCCAGAGGGACAGGCAGTGTACGACCTGCTGATGAATCAAGACCCCCAAGGCACCTCTAAGTTGTGGAAGGTGTTGAATCCGCAGGCCCTAGAGAATTTTTCCAGGGTATCCCCCGGCACCCATATAGATAGAGTGAAGGCCAAGGTCCTACTCATCCATGGTCGGGGAGATGGTACCGTCCCCAGCGTCGAATCCTATAAGATCGCCAACGCCCTGAAAGATAGGGGGAGGGTTAACCTGACCATATTCACCATGTTCGACCACGTCAATCCCGAGCTCTCCCGAATGAATCTTAGCAATCTTAGGGGTATGGCAGAGGACGGCCTCAATTTTTTTATATATATCTACCGCCTGTTATATGAATTGTAGGTGAATTTATCCTTCTAACTCAGAGATGGAAAGGCGCCTTTATAGGAAACAAGTTATCGGTTGTTGACAAAAGGTGAAGGGTGATATAGACTAGCTACCACCAACACGGGGTTTGAATAATTATTGATACTGATAGGTTTGCTGTTGGAGTGATATAGGGAGGAATAAAATAGAGCCACAGCATATACAGGCGTGGCTCTATTGTTGTTTTTGAGAGGGGAGATGCAGAAGCTGTTGCTTAAAGACCCTGAGATAGAGCAAGCCATCAAGGCGGAGGAGGAACGCCAGCGGCGCAATATAGTGCTTATTGCGTCGGAGAACTATGCCAGCAGAGCCGTTCTGGAGGCGCAAGGCTCTGCGCTGACCAATAAATACGCTGAAGGATACCCCGGACGCCGCTATTACGGGGGCTGTGAGCACGTGGATGTGGTGGAGGCCATAGCTATTGAAAGGCTAAAGAAGATATACGCCGCAGAACATGCCAATGTTCAACCCCACAGCGGGGCCCAGGCCAATATGGCGGCTTATTTTGCCCTCCTGAAACCTGGCGACACCATTCTGGGGATGAGATTAGACCAGGGAGGACACCTCACCCACGGCAGCAAGGTCAACTTCTCGGGACGACTCTATAACTTTGTGTCCTATGGCGTCGACCGGGAGACGGAGCTTATCGACTACGATGAGGTGGAGCGGCTGGCCAAAGAGCATGCTCCCAAGGTTATCGTGGCCGGCGCTACCGCCTATCCCAGAATCATCGATTTCCCTCGTTTTCGCCAGATCGCCGATTCTGTGGGGGCCATATTGCTGGTGGATATGGCTCACATATCGGGACTCATCGCTGCTGGGGTGCACCCCTCTTGTCTACCCCAAGCTCAGGTGGTTACCTCCACTACTCATAAGACTCTGCGGGGCCCTAGAGGCGCATTCATCCTGTCCACCGAAGAGCTAGCCTCGGCCATAGATAAGGCTGTGTTTCCCCATACCCAGGGAGGGCCCTTTATGCATACCATAGCCGCTAAGGCAGTGGCCTTCGCAGAGGCCATGACGCCCGAGTTCATCCGATATCAGCAGGCCGTGGTGGCCAACGCCAGTATGCTGGCCCAGGAGCTACAGAGGCTGGGGCTGCGGGTGGTGTCGGGGGGGACCGATAACCACCTTATGCTGGTGGACCTATCCGATATAGGTATCACCGGCAAGGAGGCGGAGGAGGCATTGGGTCGAGTAAACATTACCGTCAACAAGAATGCCATCCCCTTCGATCCTCGTCCCCCTGCCACTGCCAGCGGAATACGATTGGGCACCCCAGCCATCACCTCTCGCGGCTTTGGACAAGAAGAGGTTAAAAAGATCGCCCAGCTCATGTTTACCGCCTTAACCCATGTGGGAAATGAAAAGGTAACAGGGAAAGTACTGGAGGAGGTTAACCAGATAACCCAGAGGTTCCCTGTGCCTGGACTGGATGATTAATATAGACCTATTTGTCGGTACATCCTTTCTATGTTATAATCTCGCCGTGCAACTTAATTCTATAGCTGATTAGAGGGTGACATTGCGTGACTATGAACTGATGGTGGTCATTAATCCTGAGCTAGACGATGAAGGTATGTCAACCATCATGGACAAGCTAAAAGGTCTCATCACCGAAAGAGGTGGCTCTATCACCGATGTAGAACAGTGGGGGAGACGCCGCTTGGCTTATCCCATCAAACGTTTCCTCGAGGGAAACTACGTGTTGACCCATTTCAAGATGGACCCCAACTTGACCAACGAAGTGGATGCGGGCTTGCGTCTCCTTGAGGCGGTATTGAGACACCTGATAGTGAGGTTGTAAGAATAAATCTTAGGAGGTAAAAATTGGGAGGGTAAAAAAATTTGCGGGATATGAAAGGCCTGTTGTATTTCGTTGTCGATGGGAAAGGGGGAGATTACTATGGTAGGGCTAAATAAGATGATAATCATAGGTAATGTGGGGACCGATCCCGAGATGCGATACACGCCTAACGGCAACCCGGTTACTTCCTTTCGGATAGCCACCAGTCGTGTTTATACCACGCCCGATGGGGAACGCAAGCAGGACACAGAATGGTTTACAGTGGTGGCTTGGAATCAGCTGGCAGAGCAGTGCAATCAATTCCTGACCAAGGGCAGGCGAGCTTATGTGGAGGGTAGATTGAGGAGTCGTTCTTGGGACGGACCCGATGGTCAGCCCCGCTTTAAAAATGAAATCATCGCCAATAGGGTACTATTTCTAGATAGACAGCCCGTCGCTCCTCTGCCGGGAGATGAGGAGGCGACAACCACCGAGGTGACGGAGGCGACAACCACCGAGGTGACGGAGGCGACAACCACCGAGGTGACGGAGGAGACACCGCTGGAGCCGGAGGATATACCCTTCTAAACAAGGGTGCCTTTAGGAAGAGGAAAAATCCGCCGCACAGAGCGTCTGGCCAGGGCTGAGTTTTACTAGAGACTCCCAGATTTTTGACCAGAGGTACAGTAAAGATACATGAATGATTCGAAGGACCGTAAGTGGAAAAGAGAAGGAAGGGCCAGATACTTCCCCAAGCGGAAGATATGCGGCCTGTGTGTAGATCATATTAAAGAGATAGATTACAAAGATATAGAGCGGCTCCGACGTTATATCTCCGATAGAGGCAAGATCGCAACCCGTCGTAGAATGGGCACCTGTGCTAAGCATCAACGTGCCGTAGCTAAGGCCTTAAAAAGAGCCAGGCACCTCGCTCTATTACCCTTCACTGCAGCTCATCAGCGTGAGTCGGGCGCTGTACGGTCGGAACATTAGCGGGGCTAGGTACACTGATTAGGAACCTACTCAGGGTTATTGATCAGGGGTTAGCCTAAGGGCGGGCCGTAAGCAAACCGCTTAAGGGGCTGGTGTTGTAGAGACGTGCAGCATGGAGGGATCAACGAAAAGCTCTTTATATGAAATTCCTGTAAAAGAGTGACGGGCTATGGGAAGCAATGATGGCTTAGGAATAGGACTCTTGGGATTAGGCGTTGTCGGTAGCGGTGTGGCGAAGATACTCACAGAGAAAGCCAAACCCTTAACCCTCCACGCGGGGCGTCCACTGGAGCTGAGGCGAATATTGGTGCGCAATCCTGAAAAAGAGCGCTCCATAGAGGTGCCCAGCCAAATTATCACCACCGACTCCTCTCAAGTCCTGAGGGATTCATCCATAGATATATTGATAGAGGTGATAGGAGGGGAACACCCGGCCCTTCAGTTTATCCAAGAGGCCCTCTCCAGGGGCAAACACGTGGTTACCGCCAATAAAGAGGTCATGGCTAAACATGGCCCCGAGCTTCTGGAGCAGGCGGGGAAACAGGGCGTACAGCTGAGATACGAGGCCAGTGTAGGGGGGGGCATACCCATCATATCACCCTTCGCTCAGGACCTATTGGCCAATAAAATCAGCTCCATAAAGGCCATCATCAACGGCACCACCAATTATATCCTTACCCAGATGGTTCAACAAGGGTGGGACTTCCCCACCGCCTTGAAAAAGGCTCAGGAGCTAGGCTACGCCGAGCCTGACCCCACCAACGATATCGAAGGAATAGACGCCGCCTATAAGCTGGCCATCATGGCCACCCTGGCCTTTCAAACCGAGGTGCGCTCTCAGGACATCTATTGTGAGGGGATATCCCGCCTGGAGGCACGGGATTTCACCTATGCTCAAGAGCTGGGCTATGCCATTAAACTCCTGGCCATAGCTAAGGAGGAGGATAACGCCATCCAAGCTCGAGTACATCCCACCCTCATCCCCCAAGAGCTCCTGCTGGCTAAGGTGGAGGGTGTTTTCAACGCTGTCCAGGTAGAAGGAGATATGGTAGGGCAGGTGCTCTTCTATGGTAGGGGGGCCGGGGCTATGCCCACTGCCAGTGCCATCATCGCCGACCTGATAGAGATAGCTAATAACATAAATCAGGGGAAAGGCGTCCGGCCCAAGCTGCAACTGGATGCATCTAAAAGGGTAAAAACCATCTGGGATATAGAAACCAAGTACTACATTCGGATGTGGGTGAGCGATAAGGCGGGAGTCCTTGCCCAAATCGCTAGGATCCTCGCCGATAGGGAGATAAGCTTGGCCTCGTTGATCCAGAAGGAGGCCGACGAAAAGAGCCAGACCGCCGAGATAGTGCTCATGACTCACCCGGCCAGGGAAGCCTCCATGCAGAAGGCTCTGGAAGACATGGCGAAGTTAGAGGTGGTCAAGGAAGTCTCCAATTTCATAAGAGTAGAGGATTGAATCCAGGGAAAACACTACCCAAAGAGCACAAAGAATGAAAGAGGGAGTCTTAGCAAAATATATCCAATTCCTTCCCGTTACCCCCTCCACACCCATGATAAGCCTGGGAGAGGGAGATACTCCTCTGGTGAAGTCTCAAAGACTGGGGAGGGAGGTGGGCTGCGAGGAGCTTTACTTTAAGCTGGAAGGGTGCAATCCTACAGGCTCCTTTAAAGATAGGGGCATGGTAGTAGCAGTAGCCAAGGCCATGGAGCAAGGCAGCTCGGCAATAATATGCGCCTCTACTGGAAACACCAGTGCCTCGGCCTCTGCCTACGGTGCTCGTTTTGGCCTCACCACCTTCGTACTGGTCCCCAAGGCCGACGTGGCCTTGGGGAAGCTTTCTCAAGCCCTAATGTATGGAGCTCGAGTCATAGTCATTGATGGCACCTTTGATCAGGCCTTGGAAATTGTGCAGGAGCTGACTCGGAAACACCCTGTAACCTTAGTAAACTCCATCAACCCCAACCGTATAGAGGGTCAAAAGACAGCCGCCTTCGAAATCGTGGATGCTCTTGGGGATGCCCCGGACTATCTTTTCATCCCTGTGGGCAACGCCGGCAATATAAGGGCCTATTGGCGGGGCTTTAGTGAGTACCATAGGGCCGGCAAGACCTCTCAGAGGCCTAAGATGATGGGGTTTGAAGCCGAGGGAGCGGCACCTATAGTCAGAGGGCATCCCATCGCCGAACCCCGCAGTGTGGCCTCAGCCATAAGAATAGGTAACCCCGCCAGCTGGCGAGAGGCCGTCGAGGCTCGAGACCAGTCCCAAGGAGGCATCGATTGGGTCAGTGACGAAGAGATCCTGGCATCCTACAAGCTGATGGCTCGCTGTGAGGGGATCTTCGGCGAGCCCGCTTCGGCAGCCTCAGTGGCTGGGCTCTTAAAGCTTTCCCGAAATGGGGTGGACCTAAAGGGGAAGAGGGTGGTGTGTGTGATTACCGGCATAGGCCTGAATGATCCCGATGTGGCTACCCAATGTGTCGAGGACTTAATAGAGGTCCCTGCTGACCTCAGCGCCGTGGAACACCATCTGGACTTCCAGTAAAGGTGACGGATTAGGAGCTTTATGGCAGACTTAATAGTAGAGGTTTTTCTAAAAGTGTAATGGGGGGGAGCCGTGATCGATGAAGAGATGATAGAAAAGTCTGTAACTTCCATCATTGAAGCTATAGGAGAGAACCCCAGAAGGGAAGGACTGAGGGAGACGCCCAGACGCATCTGTGAGATGTACGGCGAGCTCTTCTCCGGCATTAACCAGGATCCCCTGGAGGAGTTAAGCGTCTCCTTTGAGGAAGGCCATCATGAGATGGTGATCCTAAAGGATATACCCTTCTATTCTATGTGTGAGCACCACTTTCTCCCCTTTTATGGAGTGGCCCACATAGGTTACCTGCCCAACGGCAAGGTGGTGGGGGTCAGCAAACTGGCCAGGGTGCTAGATGTCTTAGCCAAAAGACCGCAACTACAGGAACGCTTAACTACTCAGATCGCCAACACATTAATAGAGGCGCTCCAGCCCGATGGGGTGGCTGTGGTTATTCAAGCAGAGCACCTCTGTATGACCATGAGAGGTATTAAAAAAGCGGGCAGCAATGTAATTACCTCCGCTACCCGGGGCAGATTCAGAAGGAGCCCAGTAACTCGAGCCGAATTCTTATCGTTAGTGCAGTCGAGATAGATTATGGGACTTACCGTAAGAGAGGAAGAGTTCGATTCTTTAGAGGCCGAATGGAACGCCCTTATGCCCAATTCCTTCTCCGATACAGTGTTCTCCACTCCTTTATGGCAGAGGATATGGTGGCAGGAATTGGGCCAGCAAGGGGAGCTTCTGCTATATTCCTTCAGGAAGGATGGAAAACTTGTGGGAGTCGCCCCGATGATGAGACAGAATGCCCTCCTATCTTTCATAGGGGAAAGCAGCATCTGCGATTATCTCGATTTCGTGGTGTCGAGAGAAGCCGAGGAGGAGGTCTACAGGGCCCTGGCCGACCATATAGAATCCCTGGAGTGGGAAAGCTTTAGCCTATCGGGCATCCCTGCCCCTTCCCCCACCTTGAATCGCATTCCCTCCCTATTTAGGGATAAGGGGCATTCGGTGGATATCAGGGTGGAGGATGTGTGCCCCAGGCTGGAGTTGTCCCCCACCTGGGACGATTATCTGGCGACCTTAACTAAGAAGGACCGCCATGAATTGAGGCGAAAGATGCGCCGTCTGGAGAAAGCGGGGGATGCATGCTATTATGCTGTAGAGGATACTCAGCACCTGGATGAGTTCCTATCCCTTCTTAAAACCAGTCGTCAGGACAAGGCCCGGTTTATGACTCCAAAAGTGGAGAACTTCTTTAGGGCCATGGCCCAGGCATTGGCGCAGGCTGGGTATCTAAGGCTCTTTTTTCTGGAGGTAAACGGCACTAAGGTATCCTCAGCCATCTGCTTCGATTATGGAGGGTGGTTCTCCATATACAACAGCGGCTATGATGTGGCCTACTCTTCCTTGAGTGTGGGCCTGCTACTCAAGGCTTTCTGTCTCAAAGAAGCCATCGCAGCGGGCAGGAGATGCTTCGATTTTCTTCGAGGCGCCGAATACTACAAGTATGACCTGGGGGCCACAGACATGCCTGTATATAGTATTACAGTTCACAGATAATAATGGGGCCATCAGCCCCTCGGCTACCCTGCCTTTCACTGGGAGAACGGAATGGAAAGAAAGACTCTAAGGGTTGCGGTCATCAGCGTTCACGGTTGCCCCCTGGCCCGACTGGGGGAAAAGGACACCGGAGGGATGAACGTCTATCTTCTACAGCTGGCCAGGGAGCTAGGCTTGCGGGGACTGCAAATGGACGTTTATACCCGGTATCATGACCCCGCCGACCCCCAGGTAGTGAAGCTGAGCGAAAACGCTAGAGTCATACACATCAAGGCCGGGAGGTGGGGAGAAACCAAGGGCAATATCTATCCCCATCTGCCTGAATTCATAAGGAACCTGTGCCGCTTCGTCAAGGCCAACGACCTGAGATATGACCTGGTTCATAGCCATTACTGGCTATCGGGTCGGGTGGCCCTGGCTCTTAAAAAACACCTCTCAGTACCCTTCATCGCCAGCTTCCATACCCTGGGCGAGGCTAAGAGGCGAGTCTTACCCAGGGAGCGGGAGCCGGAGGTGAGGATAGAGACTGAAAAAAAGATTATGGAGGATGCCGACAGCATCATAGCTCTGAGCACCGAGGATAAGAAGCAGATGATAGGGCTATATGAGGCCTCCTCCTTCAAAATTGAGGTGATCCCCAGCGGAGTAGACCTAAACTTTTTCAAGCCCTTGGAACAAAGGGCAGCAAGATCAGAGCTGGGATTAAAAGATGCCAAGACCATCCTCTTCGTGGGGAGGATTGAACCTATAAAAGGCATCGACCTCCTCCTTAAGACCATTCCGTACATAGATTGTAGAGAAAGGCCTCGATTGATAATCGTGGGGGGGGATGGGGGCGGTAACGGCGAGATAACTCGATTACGGGAGATAGTCGGTCAGCTAGGTATCGAAGGGGATGTTACCTTTACTGGCACGGTGAGCCAGGAGAGGCTCAT